>DATKJN010000732.1:0-3963 GCA_035543655.1 Burkholderiaceae bacterium
GGTGGTGGGGGTGCGCACCCAGGCCGTGGAAGACGCGCGTTCCAATCGCACGCTCGGCAGCGCGCGCGAAGGGTCCGGCGTGGTGATCGATGGCGATGGCTTGGTGCTGACCATCGGCTACCTGATCCTCGAGGCCGACCAGGTGCAGATCGTGACCGACGACGAGCGCGTGATCCCGGCGCGCCTGGTCGGCTACGACATGGTGACCGGCTTCGGCCTCGTGCAGGCGCTGACACCGCTGCGCATCGAAGCCGCACCGATGGGCCAGTCGGCCCGCGTCGAGCAGCATGAGTCGCTGATGGTGGCCAGCGGCGGCGAAGGCGGCGCGATCAGCGCGGCGCGCATGGTGTCGCGCCGCACGTTCGCCGGCTACTGGGAATACCGCATCGACGGCGCCTTGTTCACGGCACCCGCCCGGCGCGACCACAGCGGCGCGGGCCTGTTCAACGACCGCGGCGAGTTGGTGGGCATCGGCTCGCTGCTGGTCGCGCACGCGATGGGCGACGACCATCCGCGCCTGCCGGGCAACATGTTCGTGCCGATCGACCTGTTGCCGCCGATCCTCGACGAGCTGCGCAAGAGCGGCACCACGGCCGCCAGCAGTCGGCCTTGGATGGGCGTGAATTGCATCGAGGAAGACGGACAAGTGAAAGTCGTGCGGGTCAACGACGACAGCCCGGCCGACGTCGCCGGGTTGCAGGCGGGGGACCGCATCCTGCGCATCGACGACACCGCCGTGCGCTCGCTCGACCAGCTGTGGACCACGTTGTGGCGCAACGGCCCGGCCGAGCGCGAGGTCAAGCTCGAGATCCAGCGCGAAGGCAAGAGCGAGACGGTGAAGGTGTTCACCGTCGAACGCGCCAAGACGCTCAAGCGCTCGCAGGGCGTTTGAGCGGGCGTTCGGGTGCAGCGCCGCGCAGCGCGCTCTCGACGCTTGGATAGCGCAGCGTGATCCGCAACTCGCGCTTCATGCGCGTGTTGTCGAGGCGTCGAGACTCGTTGAGAAAGCTCAGCTGTGCGGCGCTGAAATGCTGCGCGGCCTGCGCCCGCGTGACGCGCGGCACGCGCGGCAAACCGCTGGCATCGGCAACACGGTCGAGGTGGTCGCCCAACGGCAGCGTGCTGTCGTCGTTGACGTGGATCGTGCGCAGCGTCGGTCCGCGCAGCAACGCCGCGACGCAGGCGCGCGCCAGGTCGTCGGCATGGATGTGGTTGGTGAACACGTCGTCGGCCGGCACCAGCGCCGGCGTGCCGCGCCGCACCCGTTCGCGCGGATCGCCGCCCGCGCGGTCCAGCGCATAGATGCCCGGCACGCGCAACACGGTGGTGTTCACACGCAGCGCCCGCGCGAACGCGCGCACGCTGCCTTCGGCATCGACACGGCGCCGGGCGCGATCGGTGAGCGGCTGCGGGGCGCGCGTTTCGCGCACCCACGCGCCGCTGCAATCGCCGTACACGCCGCTGGTGCTGGCATACACCAGCCGCCGCACGCCGCCTTGCGCCAACGCGCGCAACAACGCCAGCGTGCGCGGGTCGTGCGCGCCGTGTGACGGCGGCGGCGCCAGATGCAGCACCGCATCGGCCAGATGCGCAAGGCGGCCCAAGGTGGCCGGCTGGTCGAGATCACCCAGCAGCGGCAGTGCCCCGGCGGCGCGCAAGTCCGCTCGGCGCTCGGGCGACGAGGTCAACGCCGTCACGTGCCAGCGGCCGCGCAGCAGGCGCAGCACGCGCAGACCGACGTCGCCGCAGCCCACGATCAGCAGGCGCGGCCGGCGCATGCGGCACTGGCTGCTGGCGTTCATCGAGACTTGAAGGCCGGTGATCGGGGCCCCGGCACGAGGACTTGGGGGCGCGGGCACAATGGAGGCTGAGTATCGAGTGTAGAGGCGCTGCGCCATGCAGCACATTGGCAGCGCCCACAGTGAACGCGATGAGCCTGACCGTCATCGTGCGCCCGGCCGAACGCAGCTTCCAGGTCGAGCGCGACGAACCCATTCTGACTGCCGCGATCCGCGCCGGCATCGGCCTGCCCTATGGGTGCAAGGACGGCGCCTGCGGCACCTGCAAGAGCCGTCTGCTCGAAGGGCGCGTGATCCACGGCGCCCATCAGCTGAAAGCGCTGTCGGTGGCCGAAGAAGATGCCGGCCTGATCCTGCCGTGCTGCGCCACTCCGCAGACCGACTGTGTGATCGAGGCGCGCATGGTGCCCGGCGCCGGCGAGCATCCGGTGCTGCGCATGCCCTGCCGTGTGATGGCGATGGAGCGGCGCGCCCCCGACGTGGTGGTGCTGCGATTGCAGCTGCCAGCCAACCAGGCGTTCCAGTTCCGCGCCGGCCAGTACCTCGAGTTCATCCTCAGGGACGGCCGGCGGCGCAGCTATTCGATGGCCACCGCGCCGAGCAAGCTCGGCACGCCGCCATCGATCGAACTGCATTTGCGCCATCTGCCCGGCGGCGTGTTCACCGATCATGTGTTCGGCGCGATGAAGGACAAGGAGATCCTGCGCATGGAAGGGCCGTACGGCAGCTTCGTCCTGCGCGAGGAATCCGACAAGCCGATCGTGCTGCTGGCCTCGGGCACCGGCTTGTCGCCGATCAAAGCCATCATCGAGCACATGCAGGTCAAGGACATCCGCCGTCCCGCCGTGCTGTATTGGGGATGCCGCTCGCGGGTGGACCTGTATCTGCACGAATGGGCTGAACAGGCGGCGCAATCGATGCCCAACCTGCGCTATGTGCCGGTGCTGTCGGAGCCGCGACCCGAAGACGGCTGGCGCGGACGCACGGGGCTCGTGCACGAGGCGGTGATGCAAGACCTGCCCGATCTGTCGGGCCATCAGGTCTACGCCTGCGGCGTGCCGATCATGGTGGAGTCGGCCCGGCGCGATTTCGTCACCCGCTGCGCGCTGCCGGATGAAGAGTTCTACGCCGATGCATTCACGTCGGAGAGGGACAAGCATGAGGCGGCGTAGCCGCCTCATGCTTGCGGTGCAGGCTCACATCGCACGGCGATGTGAAGGCGCGGCAGCGCCGTGCCGCAACCACAAGCACGAAGCCGCCGCATGGCGGTGCACACCAGCATGATCAAAAGACGCACCGCCCTCGCCCTTCTCACCGCCACATCGTTCGTCCACGCACAACCCAAGCCGATCCGGCTGATCGTGCCCTACCCCGCCGGCGGTCCGCTCGATGTGCTGGCGCGTGCATTGGCCGAACGCGCCAAGGACCCGCTGGGCACCGTGCTGGTCGAAAACAAGCCGGGCGCCGGCGGCAACATCGGCGCCGATCTGGTTGCCAAGTCGCCGCCCGACGGCAGCACGATCGTGATGGGCGCCGTCGCCACCCACGCGATCAACCCCTGGCTGTACGCCAAGATCCCGTACGACGCGCTGCGCGACTTCACGCCGATCACGCGCGTGGCGCAGGTGCCCAACGTGCTGGTGCTCAACGCCGAGACCGCACAGCGCCTGGGCATCGCGTCGGTTGCCGATCTCGTCGCCCACGCCAAACGCAACCCGGGGCGCCTCAACTACGGCTCGGGCGGCAACGGCAGCGCCGGCCACCTGGCCGGTGAGATGTTCAAGACCGGCGCCGGCGTGTTCATGGTGCACATCCCCTACCCCGGCGGGCCGGCCGCGCAGCTTGCGCTGTTGTCGGGTCAGGTCGATCTCACGTTCGACAACCTCGCCACGGCGGCCGCCAACATCCGCGCCGGCAAGTTGCGCGCGCTGGCGGTCACCACCGACAAGCGGTCGGGCGCGATGCCCGAGGTGCCGACGATGATGGAAGCGGGCCGCGGCGTCGGGCTGAGTGACTTCCAGGTCGACACCTGGTTTGGCTTGTTCGGTCCCGCTCAATTGCCGGCCGATGTCACGCAGCGCTTGAACCGCGCGTTCGTCGACGCGCTGCAGTCACCCGAGCTGAAGGCCCGCGCGTCGACGCTGATGGCCGAATTGGCGCCATC
>DATKJN010000733.1:0-2767 GCA_035543655.1 Burkholderiaceae bacterium
ACGGCTCGCCGAGCAGCAGCTTCTCGGCCGCGCGCCGGTGCCCCATCAGCGCGGGCATCCACAGGCTGGACGCGTACTCGGGCACCAAGCCGAGGCTGACGAATGGCGTGGCCAGCCGGGCTTCGTCGCTCACGTACACGAAGTCGCAGTGCAGCAGCATCGTGGTGCCGATGCCGATCGCCGCGCCGGTGACCGCCGCCACGACCGGCTTGTTGATCTCGATCAGCGCACGCATGAACTGCGCCACCGGCGAGTCCTGCCCCTGCGGCGGGCGTTGCATGAAGTCCTCGAGGTCGTTGCCCGAGGTGAACACGCCGGGCTGCCCGCTGATCAGCACCGCGCGCACGGTGTTGTCCTCGGCGGCGGCGTGCAGCGCATCGGCCATCGCCTGGTACATCGCGGCGGTCAGTGCGTTCTTCTTCTCGGGCCGCGCGATCTCGATCGTGGCCACACCGTTGTGGACCCCCGTCTTGATGCTCATGCTGCTCTCCAAAATCGCAATGGCGCGATCATGCACCGGCCGCGAAGGCCGCGTGCGATCGGGCAGTGCGAATCGGGTGCGCTCTCTAGGCGCCGCGTTCAACCGCGCAGGTGGCAAGACACCCAGTGGCCGGCGCTCGACTGCTTGAGCTCGGGCTTCTCGGTGTTGCACAGCGGCTTCTGCGCGATCGGGCAGCGGGTGTGGAAGTGGCAACCCGACGGCGGATGGATCGGGCTCGGCACGTCGCCCTGCAGCGGGATGCGCTTGCGCTTGACCTTGGGATCGGGGATCGGCACCGCCGACAGCAGTGCCTCGGTGTATGGGTGCAGCGGCTTGGTGTACAGCTCGTTGGCCGACGCCAACTCGACGATGCGCCCGAGGTACATCACCGCCACGCGGTCGCTGATGTGCTCCACCACCGACAGGTCGTGCGCGATGAAGATGTACGTCAGGCTGAACTTCGCCTGCAGATCCTCCAGCAGGTTGATCACCTGCGCCTGGATCGACACGTCGAGTGCAGAGACGGCCTCGTCGCACACCATCAGCTTCGGGCTCACGGCCAGCGCGCGGGCGATGCCGATGCGCTGGCGCTGGCCGCCGGAGAACTCGTGCGGATAGCGCCGCATGTGATCGGCCGACAGGCCCACGGTCTCGAGCAACTCGACGATGCGCGCTTCGTACGCCTGCGCCGTTGGCGCCAGTTTGTGGATGGTGAGCGCCTCGCCGATGATCTGGCCCACCGTCATGCGCGGATTCAGCGACGCATACGGATCCTGGAAGATGATCTGCATGTGCCGCGCCATCGAGCGCAGCTCTTCGCGGCCCATCGCCGTGACGTCGCGGCCCTCGAACCACACGCTGCCCGAGGTCGGCTCGATCAGCCGCAGGATGCAACGCCCGGTGGTGCTCTTGCCGCAGCCGGATTCGCCGACCAGGCCGAGCGTCTCGCCCGCCTTCAGATCGAAGCTGACGCCATCAACCGCGTGCACCCGCCCGATCTCGCGCTGCAACAGCCCACCCTTGATCGGGAACTGCTTGACGAGGCTGTCGACACGCAGCAGCGGTGTGTTCGCCTCTTTGGGCACCGCACTCATGCCGGCACCTCGTCGAGGATGCACGCCACCTTGTGGGCCGGACCCACGTCGCGCAGTGGTGGTGTGGCCGCGGTGCAGGCGGGCATGGCGTAGCGGCAGCGCGGCGCGAAGCGACAGCCCTCGGCCGGCTCGATCAGCTTGGGCACGGTGCCCGGGATCGACTCGAGCCGCACCTTCTGAATGGCCGCGGTGTCGATGCGCGGGATCGAGCGGATCAAGCCTTGCGTGTAGGGATGGCGCGGGTGCGCGAACAGCTCGCCGACCGCCGCCTCTTCGACCACCTTGCCGGCGTACATCACCACCACGCGCTGGGCCACCTCGGCCACCACGCCCATCGCATGCGTGATCAGCATCACCGCCATGCCCAGCTCAGACTTCAACTCGGACAGCAGGTCGAGAATCTGAGCCTGAATCGTCACGTCGAGCGCCGTGGTCGGCTCGTCGGCGATCAGCAGCTTGGGATTGCAGGCCAGCGCGATCGCGATCATCACGCGCTGGCGCATGCCGCCGGAGAACTGGTGCGGGTAGTCGTTGACGCGGCGCTCCGCCGTGGGGATGCGCACACGGCGCAGCATCTGCACCGCCTTGTCCATCGCGTCCTTGCGCGACAGGTTCTCGTGCAGGCGCAGCACCTCGGCAATCTGTTCGCCCACGGTGTACACCGGGTTGAGCGTCGTCATCGGCTCCTGGAACACGATGGCGATCTCTTTGGCGCGGATCTTGCGCATCTCGTCGGACGACAGCGGCACCAGGTCGCGGCCCTGCCACATCACTCGGCCGGCGACGATCTTGCCCGGCGGCATCGGCACCAGCTTGAGCACGGTCATCGCGGTCACCGACTTGCCGCAGCCCGATTCGCCGACCACGCACACCGTTTCGCCACGGTCGACGCTGATGTCGACGCCGTCGACCGCATGCAGCCAACCGTCGTCGGTCTTGAAGTGGGTCTTCAGCCCCTGGATCTCGAGAATGGCCATGTGTGAAGCGTTCTTGCCTAGAGCACCCTGCGCGGGTCGAGCGCGTCGCGCAAACCATCGCCGATGAAGTTGATGGTGAGCACGGTGAGAAAGATCGCCGCGCCGGGGAACAGCGCCCAGTGTGCCGCGATGTCCATGTGGTCCTTGGCATCGAACAGCAGGCGACCCCAGGTCGGGATGTCGGGCGGGAAGCCCAGGCCCAGGAACGACAGCGT
>DATKJN010000734.1:0-8597 GCA_035543655.1 Burkholderiaceae bacterium
TTCGACCTTTCGCTGCGCGTTTTCGATCGAGCGGTTGACGATGCCCGCTTCGATCGCCTCGCCTTCGGGCATCTTCAGCCGGTCCATGATGGCCTTGACGCGATCGCCGGCGAAGATGCGCATCAACGGATCTTCGAGCGACAGGTAAAAGCGCGACTGGCCGGGGTCCCCTTGCCGGCCCGAGCGGCCGCGCAACTGGTTGTCGATGCGCCGGCTCTCGTGGCGCTCGGTGGCGATGATCCGCAGGCCGCCTTCGGTCTTGACCTTCTCGTGCAGGCCCTGCCACTCGTCGTGCAGCTTTCGGATGCGCTGCGCCTTTTCTTCCGGCGCCACGGATTCGTCCGCCTCGAGGAACTGCACCTGCTTTTCGACGTTGCCGCCCAGCACGATGTCGGTGCCCCGGCCGGCCATGTTGGTGGCGATCGTGATCACGCCCGGCCGCCCGGCCTGGGCGACGATCTCGGCCTCCTTGGCGTGCTGCTTGGCGTTGAGCACCTGGTGCGGCAACTTGGCATCACCGAGCAGCTTGGAGATCAGCTCGGAGTTTTCGATCGAGGTGGTGCCCACCAGCGTGGGCTGGCCGCGGCCGTGGCAGTCGCGGATGTCTTCCAGCACGGCGTTGTACTTCTCGCCCGCGGTCTTGTAGATCAGGTCGAGCTCGTCCTTGCGGATGGTCGGCTTGTTCGGCGGGATCACCACCGTCTCGAGGCCGTAGATCTCCTGGAACTCGTAGGCTTCGGTGTCGGCCGTGCCGGTCATGCCGGCCAGCTTGCCGTACATGCGGAAGTAGTTCTGGAACGTGATCGACGCCAGCGTCTGGTTCTCGCTCTGGATCGCGACGCGTTCCTTCGCCTCCACGGCCTGGTGCAGGCCGTCGCTCCAGCGCCGGCCCGTCATCAGGCGGCCGGTGAACTCGTCGACGATGATGATCTCGCCGTTCTGCACCACATAGTGCTGGTCGCGATGGAACAGCTGGTTCGCCCGCAGCGCGGCGTACACGTGGTGCATCAGCGTGATGTTGCTCGGGTCGTACAGGCTCGCGCCCTCGACCAGCAGGCCGGCCTTCGACAGCAGCGCCTCTGCGTTCTCGTGGCCCGCTTCGGTGAGGTAGATCTGCCGGCTCTTCTCGTCGACCGTGAAGTCGCCCGGTTCGATGACGCCTTCACCGGTGCGTGGATCGGCCTCGCCGATCTGCTTCTTCAACTGGGGCACGATCGCATCGATGCGCACGTACATCTCGGTATGGTCTTCGGCCTGGCCGCTGATGATCAACGGCGTGCGCGCTTCGTCGATCAGGATCGAATCCACTTCGTCGACGATCGAATAGTGCAGGCCCCGCGCGACACGATCGGCGACCTCGTAGACCATGTTGTCGCGCAGGTAGTCGAAGCCGAACTCGTTGTTGGTGCCGTAGGTCACGTCGGCCGCGAAGGCGGCCTGCTTTTCCTCGCGGCTCAAGCCTGGTACGTTGACCCCGACCGTCAGCCCGAGGAAGGTGTACAGCCGGCCCATCCATTCGGCGTCGCGGCGCGCCAGGTAGTCGTTGACGGTCACCACGTGCACGCCCTTGCCGCCGAGCGCATTCAAGTAGACCGGCAGCGTGGCCACCAGCGTCTTACCCTCACCGGTGCGCATCTCGGCGATCTTTCCTTGGTGCAGCGCGATGCCACCGATGATCTGCACGTCGAAGTGACGCATCTTGAGCGCACGTTTGCCGGCCTCGCGCACCACCGCGAAGGCCTCGGGCAACAGATCGTCGAGTGCGATGCCGCCGTTGAGCCGCTGGCGGAACTCGTCGGTCTTGGCGCGCAACGTGGCGTCGTCAAGGCGCTCGAACTCGCCTTCGAGCGCGTTGACGCGCTCGACCACGCGCCGGTACTGCTTGAGCAGACGGTCGTTGCGACTGCCGAATATCGAAGTGAGGATCTTTGGCAACATGCGGAGGGTTGCGCTGATGGCCGTGGGCACCGCACAGCACCCATCAAGGCCCAGCGGCTCGATCAGCCGTCGAGCGTGCCACGAAAGCCGGGCAGTTTAGCAGCCGCACCGGTCGGCGGCCGGCGCCCATGCCAAGCCCATGCCGCAGCCGCGTTCCGCGCGGCCGCCGGCCGGTCAGGGTGTGGCGTCGCCGGGTTCCGCAGCCGTCGCTGCGCGGGGAGTCGGCGCCGCCGCAGCTGGCAACGGCGCCACAGCCGCCGGCGCGCTGTCCACCGGGCTCACGGCGACCGCTGGCGTGGCGGCCACTGCGCCGTCTTCGGCCGCCGCAGCGGCCGCACGGCGGCGCACGGCGCGCTGCTTGGCACCGTCGGCGACCATGGTGGGGGCGGTCACCTGCCCGTTGAGAAAACGCGACGGATTCTGCTGCACGCCGGACAACATCACCTCGAAGTGCAGGTGCGGACCCGTCGAGCGGCCGGAGTTGCCGACTTCGGCGATCTTCTGGCCCCGCTTGACCATCGTGCCGGTCTTCACCAGCAGCTTGGACGCATGGGCGTAGCGGGTGATCAGCGCATTGCCGTGATCGATCTCGATCATGTGGCCGTAGGCCGGGTGCGGCTGGCTGACGATCACGATGCCGCCCGCGGCAGCCAGGATCGGCGTGCCGACGTCGGACGGAAAGTCGAGCCCGGTGTGCAGCGCGGCGCGGCCGGTGAACGGGTCGAGGCGAAATCCGAAACCGGAACCCACTGGCCCCTCGACCGGATGCGTGCTCGGCACGAGCGTCGCCAACAGCTTGGTCTCGAACAGCCGCGACTCCACCAGTGTGAACAGGTCGCTGCCGATGTCGGCTCTTTCGTCGAGCTGGCTGATCGCCTCGTTGAGCTGCTCCAGCGACGGCTGCGCCAGCGGAACGAACGGCCCGCCCTGGCCTCCTTTGCTGCGGCTCGGCAGCGCCTTGAGGTCGTCGGTTTTCACGCCGGCCATGCCAGTGACACGTTCGCTCAGCGCCTCGAGCTTCACCACCTTGGCCTGCATCTCGCCCACTCGCAGCGCAATCGCATCGAGGTTCTCGCGCATGAAACGCTCGCGCTGCGCGGTTTCCTCGCGCACGATCAGCTTGACCAGCTGACCCATCACCGGCCAGCCTTCACGCGCCGCAGTCAGGAAGATGAAGTGATAGAGCGCGCCTGAAATCAGCATCAGCATCGCGGCGAGCAGCAACCCACCGAATGCGAACTGCCAGCGCTTGATGTGGATCGCGCGCGTTCGCACCAGGGTGGAATCGGTGATCAGGATCTGCATCGCTAAACTCCTTGCCATGACCGCCCAAGCGCGACCGGCACTGCCGTTGTCCGATGCCCTGCGCGCCAGCCAACCGCTGGCGCTCCTGGCCGAGCGGCTGCGCGAATCGAAGCGCCGCTTCGACTGCATTGCACCGGTGCTGCCAGATGCGCTGGCCGTTCATGCACAACCGGGCCCGGTGGACGAGCACGGCTGGACTGTACTGGCGGCCAATGCGGCCGTGGCCGCCAAATTGCGTCAACTCGTGCCTCTGTTGGCGGCGCGGTTGGTGGAGCAGGGATTCGGCGACCTGCCACTGCGCGTGAAGGTTTACACGCGACGCGCCTGACACCACCATCGGTGTGTGTGATGGTGCCGACTATCTGACTCGAACAGATGACCTACCGCTTACAAGGCGGTTGCTCTACCAACTGAGCTAAGTCGGCACGGAGACGCAGGAATTGTAGGTGGCGACGGCTTCGATCCGCCGCACCAGACGGTGCCGCTATTTCACGCGCTTGAGCGCGGGGCGCCCACCACCCGCCGGTGGTTCGGGCGGCTCCGGAGGCTCGGTGGGTTCACTCGGCACAGCGCGCGGACCACCGTTGGGCTTGGCCAGCGCAGCGTCCTCACTGGATGCCAAGCGAAGTCCGCGCACCACGCCGTCGGGCCGAGGCTCGATCGTGGTCGCGGGCTGCTCGGCACCATCGGCATGCGGCGCAGGAAATGCCATGCCTTGGCCGTTCTCGCGCGCGTAAATCGCCACGACGTGATCGATCGGCACGACGATGTCCCGCGCCACACCGCCGAACCGCGCCTTGAACTCGATGGTGTCGTTTCCCAACCGCAGGCCACTCGTGGCCTCGAAGCCGATGTTGAGCACGATCTCGCTGTTCTTCACGTACTCCACCGGCACCTGCACCGTGCGGTCGACAAACACCGCCACGTACGGCGTGAATCCGTTGTCGGTGCACCAGTCGTGCAGCGCGCGGATCAGGTACGGCCGCGTCGAGCTGCCCTGCGTCTCGGAGCCTGGTGGCTTGGGGCCGGTGGACATCGCGGTCGTGCCTTGTCGATGCGCGGCGTGCTACTTGCGCATCACCTTTTCCGATGGCGTTAACGCCTCGATGTAGGCCGGGCGCGAGAAGATGCGCTCAGCGTACTTCAGCAGCGGCGCGGCGTTCTTCGACATGTCGATGCCGTAGAAATCCAGCCGCCACAGCAACGGCGCGATCGCCACGTCGAGCATCGAGAAATCGTCGCCCAGCATGTACTTGTTCTTCAGGAAGATCGGCGCGAGCTGGGTCAGCCGATCGCGAATCTGCGAACGGGCCTTCTCCAGTTGCTTGTCGGTTGGCTTGATGCCACGGTTCTCGAGCACGTTGACGTGCGCGAACAGCTCCTTCTCAAAGTTGAGCAGGAACAGCCGCACGCGGGCGCGCGCCACCGGATCGCCCGGCATCAGTTGCGGGTGTGGAAACCGCTCGTCGATGTATTCGTTGATGATGTGCGATTCGTACAGGATCAGGTCGCGCTCGACCAGGATCGGCACCTCGTTGTACGGATTCATCAGCGCAATGTCTTCCGGCTTGGCGAACAAGTCGACATCGCGGATTTCGAAGTCCATGCCCTTTTCGAACAACACGAATCGACAACGGTGCGAGTAGGGGCAGGTGGTTCCTGAATAAAGCACCATCATGGTGGCGACACTCCCGACAATTCTTCAACGAGCGACGCAGCGTGCGGCTCTTAACGCCACAGCCTGCGGACGATTCGGGTCCGGCGCGCTTCAATCAGCGCCAGACGCCTGGGTCACTTCACGTCTTTCCAGAACGCGGCGTTCAAACGCCAAGCAACCAGCGTGAACAGGCCAAGGAACAGCAACACCCACACGCCGATGCGCACGCGCTGGTTCTGCGCGGGTTCGCCCATCCATTGCAGGTAGGCCACCAGGTCGGCCACGGCGGCGTCGTATTCGGTCTTGCTGAGGCTGCCCGCACTGATCGACTCGAACCGGTCGAATGCCTGGATCGATTTCTTGGCGTCGTGCGGATCGGGCCGCTCGACGAACACGGCGCGCTGCTGACCCTGCAGTTCCCACAGCACATGCGGCATCGCGACGCTGGGAAACACCAGGTTGTTCCAACCGGTGGCCTTGGTGTCATCGCGGTAGAACGCGCGCATGTAGGTGTACAGATAGTCGGCGCCGCTGCCCGCACCGCTGGCTCGCGAACGCGCCACCAGGCTCAGGTCGGGCGGAGCGGCACCAAACCACTCCTTGGCGCTCTTGGCCTGCAGCGCCACGTTCATGGTGTCGCCGACCTTGTCGGTGGCAAACAGCAGGTTTTCCTTGATCTGCGCTTCGTTCAGTCCGACCGCCGAGTCGGTGAGGCGGTTGTAGCGCACGACCGACGCCGAGTGGCAGTTGAGACAGTAGTTGACGAACAGCTTGGCGCCGTTTTGCAGCGCCGACACGTCGGTCAGGCGCTCTTTCGGAAAGCGGTCGAGCGGGGCGCCGCCTTCCGACGCGAACGCGGGCATTGCGACGGCGCACGAGACAGCGGCCAACAGGCTGAGGATGATTCGCTTCATGGCGTGGGTTCTTTCAGCTCGTGGGCAGCGTCAGTGGGCCGCGAAGGTCACACGGTCGGGCACCGGCTTGAACGAGCCTTGCCGGCTCCACCACGGCATCAGCAGGAAGAACCCGAAGTAGATCAGCGTGCAGGCCTGCGACAGCAGTTCCAGCGCGGACCCGCTAGGCGCCGCCGGCTGTGTGCCTTGGTAGCCGAGGATCAGGAACGCCACGACAAACACTGCGTACACGTACTTGTGCCAGCCCGGCCGGTAGCGGATCGACTTGACCGGGCTGTGGTCGAGCCACGGCAGGAAGAACAGCACGATGACCGCACCGCCCATCAGCACCACGCCCCAGAACTTGGCGTCGAAGGTCTTCATCAGCGCGATCAGCACGATCGCACCAACCACGAGCGCGACCTTGAGCACGATGGGGCCCTTGCCCTTGACCAGGTTGAGCACGGCGGCCACACCGACCAGCGCGCACAACACGTTGACCATCGGGTCGGTGGTTGCACGCAGGATCGTGTAGTACGGGGTGAAGTACCACACCGGCGCGATGTGTGCGGGCGTCTTCAGCGAATCGGCTGGAATGAAGTTGTTGTATTCGAGGAAGTAGCCGCCGAGTTCCGGCGCGAAGAACATCACCGCGCAGAAGATCAGCAGGAACACCGCCACGCCAAAGGTGTCGTGCACGGTGTAGTACGGGTGGAACGGGATGCCGTCGAGCGGCCGTCCGTGGCTGTCTTTCTTGCCCTTGATCTCCACGCCATCGGGGTTGTTGGAGCCGACGTCGTGCAGCGCGAGGATGTGCGCCACCACCAAACCGAGCAGCACCAGCGGCACGGCGATCACGTGGAACGCGAAAAAGCGGTTCAGCGTGGCGTCACCGACGACATAGTCGCCACGGATCAGCAGCGCCAGGTCGGGCCCGATGAAGGGCACGGCGGCAAACAGGTTCACGATCACCTGCGCGCCCCAGTAGCTCATCTGGCCCCACGGCAGCAGGTAGCCGAAGAAGGCTTCGGCCATCAGGCACAGGAAGATCGCACAACCGAAGATCCATACCAGTTCCCGCGGCTTGCGGTAGCTGCCGTAGATCAGCCCGCGGTACATGTGCAGGTACACCACGATGAAGAACGCGCTCGCACCCGTCGAGTGCATGTAGCGGATGATCCAGCCGCCCGGCACGTCGCGCATGATGTACTCGACCGACGCAAACGCGTTGGCCGCGTCCGGCTTGTAGTGCATGGTCAGGAAGATGCCGGTGACGATCTGGATCACCAGCACCACCATCGCCAGCGAACCGAAGAAGTACCAGACATTGAAGTTCTTCGGCGCGTAGTACTCCGACGCATGGTCGCGGTAGGCCTGGAACGCGGTCGGGAACCGGTTCTCCACCCACGTCATCAACCGGATGCTCATCGGCGCGCCGGCGGGTGCTTCCTTCATCTCAGCCATGCAAAGGACCTCTGTTGTCTGGGCGTGTTCAGCATGCAACGCGGCCGGCCTGACGGCCGGCGCGCCGGGCGCTAGGCCTTCTTGTCTTCGCCGATCAGCAGCTTGCTGTCGGACACGTACATGTGCGGCGGCACCTCGAGGTTGTCGGGTGCGGGCTTGTTCTTGAACACGCGGCCCGCCAGATCGAATGTCGAGCCGTGGCACGGGCACAGGAAGCCGCCAACCCAATCGTCGGGCAGCGAGGGCTGTGCACCGGTCTGGAACTTGTCACTCGGCGAGCAGCCGAGGTGCGAGCAGATGCCGACCGCCACGAACAACTCTGGCTTGATCGAGCGCCACTGGTTCTTGGCGTAGTCGGGAGTCGGGTATTGCGTGCGATCGGATTTCGGATCCGCCACCAGCGGCTCGCTTTTCTTCAACGACTCGAGTTGCTCGGACGTCCGGCGCATGATCCACACCGGCTTGCCGCGCCACTCAACCACGGCTTTCTCGCCGGGCTTGAGGGCCGAGACGTCGAACTCCACCGGCGCGCCGGCCGCCTTGGCACGCTCCGATGGGGTGAAGCTGGCGACGAACGGCACGGCTGCAGCCACGCCTCCGACCGCGCCGGCGCCGCAAGTGATCGTCAGCCAAGTGCGGCGGGCAGGGTCGACGACGGGTTCAGCCATGAGATCCTCGATGTTCTGGGCGCATGTACGCGAGCAACCGCTGATTTTAACGGACGCGTCAAGCCCTCCCCCTGACGGCATCAGCCCCGCATTGACAGCGAGTCGTGGCGGGCAATACTGCCCGCGGCCCTCTATAGGCCGGGATGGACCACGAACAAGGAGAGAGCATGAGTATTTCCAGCGAGTTCAAAGAGTTTGCGATCAAGGGCAATGTGATCGACCTCGCCGTCGGCGTGATCATCGGCGGCGCGTTCGGCAAGATCGTCGATTCGATCGTCGGCGATCTGATCATGCCGTTGGTCGGCAAGCTGCTCGGCGGCTTGGACTTCAGCAACTACTTCATCCCGCTGGCTGGCCAGACCGCGACCAACCTCATTGACGCCAAGAAAGCCGGGGCGGTGTTCGCGTACGGCAACTTCATCACCGTCGCAATCAACTTCGTCATCCTCGCTTTCATCATCTTCATGATGGTCAAGCAGATCAACCGGCTGAAGAAAGAAGCGCCCCCGCCCGCACCTGCCGCGCCACCGGAAGACGTCGTGCTGTTGCGCGAGATCCGGGATGCATTGAAGCGCTGACGCCAGCGGTGTCGAGGCGCTGACGAACGGTCGGTCGCGGCCGTTGCAAGTCGCTCAAAGTACCACTTTCGCAACGGAAAGTAAGCCAGGCGCC
>DATKJN010000735.1:0-7342 GCA_035543655.1 Burkholderiaceae bacterium
TCGTCAGGCGCGGATCAGCGCATGTTGACGAGCGTCTGCATCGTCTGGTCGATGGTCTTGATGGTCTGCGCATTGGCCTGGTAGATGCGTTGCGCGGTGATCATGTTGACCAGCTCGCCCGTCAGGTCGACGTTGCTCTCCTCCAGCGCGCCCGACTGCAGCACGCCGAAGTTGCCGGTGCCCGGCGTGCCGAGCACGGCATCGCCCGAGGTGAAGCTGCGGCCCCAGGCGTTGCCGCCCAGCGGCTGCAGCCCCTGCGGGTTGCGGAACGAGGCAATTTCGATCTGGCCGGCTGGACGGCTCTGGCCGTTGGAATAGCGAGCCATCACGATGCCGTTGCTCTCGATCGCGATGCTGTTCAGCTGGCCCGGCGCGAAACCGTCCTGCGACATGTCGGTCACGCCGAAGCCGGCGCCGAACTGCGTGGCGCTGGTCAGGTCGAGCTGGATGCCGGGGATGGCCAGCGTCGCGGCGCCGTTGGCGTTGGTCGAGGCCGGAATGTTCAGCGTGATCGGCGTGTTCGGTGCGGTCGGTGCAGCACCGCTGGCCGGAAAGGTCATGGTCGTGATCGGCGTCGGCGCCAAGGCCGTGCCGCCCACCGTGGTGCCGTTGGCAGTGACGAACACGTTCCAGGTGTCGGTGGCCGACTTCTGGAAGTAGAACGTCAGCGCCACGTCCTGCCCGCGCTGGTCGTACACGTTGAGCGAGGTGGCATTGTTATAGGTGCTCGCATCGGCGAAGTTGATCTGCGCGCCCGCCGTGGGCGCCGTGTTGCCGACGCGCGAGTCGAGGTTGAACTCCATGTCGATCGAACTCGACACCTGCGGGTTGATGCCCGAGGTGGGCAGTTGCAGCGCGCGCGCCGCGCCCGGCTGGATCGCACCGGTGCCGTCGGCGGGATAGCCGAGCAGGCGTTGCAGCTGGTTGTTGATGATGTAGCCGTCGCGGTCGATCTTGAACTGGCCGTTGCGCGTGTAGGTCACCGGGTTGTTGCCATCGGTCACCTGGAAGAACCCGTTGCCGTTGATGGCCAGGTCCATCGGGTTCTCGGTGGTCAGGATGTTGCCCTGGGTGAACTGCTGCGACACCGACGCCAGGTTGACACCGATGCCGATTGGATTGGCACCGGCGCCGTTGAGCGCGGCGGCGTACACGTCGGAGAACTCGGCGCGCGCGGCCTTGGCGCCCGGCGTGGCGGCGTTGGCGATGTTGTTGCCGATCACCTCGAGGCTCTTGGCGGTGGCGTTCAGGCCGGACAAACCTTGTTGGAAACTCATATCAACTCCCTGTCAATGATCGGAGGTGGTTCAAAACACGAGAAGACGAACTCAATCGAAGACCTTGACCTTGTCGTAGCCCACCGGGCCGGCATTGGCCAGCTCCAGCACCAGGCCTTCAGCGCCGGCGCTCACGGCGTCCACTCGGTCGCGCGTGTAGGTGGTGGTCGCCACGGCGGTGGTGCCCAGGGTCGCGGTGATGCGGAACTTGGTTGCCTGGGCGGCATCGACGCCGGCCGGCGGCGTCCAGTCGAAGCTGTGGCGGCCGCTCGCATGGGCACCGAGATCGACGGTGTCGATCACGCGGCCGGCGCCATCGAGCACCTCGAGCTTCACGCGATCGGCCTGCGAGGCGAGTTCGAAGCCACCATGGCCCGCGCCGTCGGCGGCCACCATGCGGTTGCCTTCGATCAGCACGTGGCGACCGACCAGCGCGGCGCCGCCCAGCGTCTGCAGCTGCGCGAACTGCGCATTCAGGCCGAGCACGGTCGAGTTCAACTTCTCGATGCCGCTCACGGTCTGGATCTGCGCCATCTGGCTGGTGACCTGCGCGTTGTCCATCGGGTTGAGCGGATCCTGGTTCTGCAGCTGCGCCACCAGCAGCTTGAGGAAGCGGTCCTCGCTGTTGGCGTTGGCCGCGGCATTGCTCGTGGTCGCGGCGGCGCCAGCGCCGCTGTTCGATGAGATCGGGTTGGTTGCCATCGTGAGTCAGCGGCGTGCGGTCACTGGCCGAGCTGCAGCGTTTTCAGCAGCAGGTTCTTGGCCGTGTTCATCACTTCCACGTTGTTCTGGTACGAACGCGAGGCCGAGATCATGTTGACCATCTCCTCGACCGGATTGACGTTGCTGTAGGTCACGTAGCCTTGCGCGTCGGCGCCCGGATGTTTGGGGTCGTGCACGCGGCGGCCCGGCGTGTTGTCTTCGGCGATCGTGCTCACTCGCACGCCCGCGGCACCGGCCTGGCCGCCGGTGCTGACCACCTCGCCCATCAGCTGGGTCTGGAACACCACCTGGCGCGCCTTGTAGGCCTGGCCATCGGGGCCGGCCACGGTGTCGGCGTTGGCCAGGTTGGAGGCCACCACGTTGAGGCGTTGCGTCTGCGCGCTGGTGGCGCTGCCCGACACGTTGAAGATCTGGAACAAGCTCATGGGTCAGCTCCTCAGGCCTGGTTGTGCGACTTCATCGCATCGAGCATCGTGCGCACGGTGCCGTTGATGAAGCGCAGCGTGGCTTCGTACTTCACCGTGTTGTCGGCGAACGCCGCGCGCTCGCGGTCCATGTCGACGCTGTTGCCGTCGAGGTTGTTCTGCGCCGGCCGCGTGTACAGCAGCTGCGCCTCGCCGCGGGCGCCGCCCGCCACGGGGATGTGTCCGGCCCGGGTCGTCTTCACGGCCGCGGCCGACGCCTGGCCGGTGGCCTCGCGCAGCGCGCTCGCGAAATCCATGTCGCGCGCCACGTAGCCGGGTGTGTCGGCATTGGCGATGTTGCTGGCGATCAGGCGCTGGCGCTCGGCGCGCAGCACCAGGGCCTGGGTCTGAAAATCGAGCGCATCGGTGAGCCGTTGCATGCGAAGGTCCTTTCCACGCTGCCTTGGCGTGGGTGGCGAACCGTGATGGATCGCACACACGAGGAGAGCAGCTTCGGACCATTGTGGGCAGGGCTGGCTCGCGACCTAAGCGCGAAAAGAAGGCCCTTGGCGGCGCATATCCGAGCACCACGCGGGCCTTTGTGCCCCGACCATGCATCCCGTGAACGAGTCTGTTCGACCACCCTCTTTATCAGTGCATGCATCGGCGTGCGTGCTGGCCCTGTGCGCGCTCGCCCCTGCGATCGCACCGGCACAGCCGGCCTCGGTGCAGGACTGGCAGGCGCAGATCCGCGCGCTGGCCAGCCAGGCCGGTGCCGGCATGCCCGCGGGCACACGGGTCGAAGTCGACGTGGGATCACTCGATCCGCGCCTCAAGCTCGCACCGTGCGAGCGCATCACGCCCTATCTGCCTGCCGGCACGCGCCTGTGGGGCCGCGCGCAGGTGGGCTTGCGTTGCGCCGAAGGCGCGCGCTGGAGCGTGTTTCTGCCGGTGACGGTGAAGGTGTACGCCAAGGCCTGGACGGTGAACCAGCCGCTGGCTCTTGGCACCGTGCTCGCCAGCGAACACCTGCAGCTCGACGAGGTCGACATCGCGGCCGAGCCGAACCCGGTGATCCAGCAGCCGCAGGCGGCCATCGGCCGTCCGCTGGCGCGCGCCCTGAAACCGGGCCAGGCACTGCGCGAGGTCGATCTCAAGGCGCGCCAGTGGTTCGCTGCCGGCGACACCGTGCGCATCGTCAGCGTCGGCAGCGGGTTTTCGGTCAGTGCCGAGGGCCAGGCCCTGGGTCCGGGCATCGACGGCCAGAGCGCCAAGGTGCGCATCGACGGTGGCCGCGTGGTCACCGGCCGTGCGGTGGCCACGCGACAAGTGGAGGTGAGGCTGTGAAATCCTGCGCAACCGTTACATACGACCGGATGCCCCCGGATTCGCAGGGGCGACACTGCCTGCGCGGCGAGATCGCTAAAGTCCGCTGCCAACCATCCGATACCCACTCCATCACACCGGTGCGAACCGCGACACCGTGGAGCAAATGATGAAGATTGGTCCGCTCGAGAACAAAGCCAACCTGGCCACCCCCGCCAGCGACCGCAAGGCCCCGGCCAGCGGCACGCAAGCCGCGTCGCCCGAACCGAGTGCAAAGGTCGAGCTGTCGGTCGCCGCAAGCGTGCTGGCCAGCGTGAGCTCCGACGGCTCGTTCGACGCCAGCAAGGTCGAGCGCCTGCAACGTGCGATCCGCGAAGGCACCTTCCGCATCGACGCCGACGCGGTCGCCGACAAGCTGATCGCCAACGCGCGCGAGTTGCTGCAGCGCGGCTCGAACTGAACCCGGCGCACCGCCCGATGGGCCAGCCGGCTGTCCGCACAACACCCGCGCCGAGCGCGGGTGTTGCTCATTTGTCCGTACCCGCGCCGAGCGCGGGTGTTGCCCATTTGTCTGTGCCCGCGCCGAGCACCGGCGTTGCCAGGTCTCCCGTTGCTAGCGTTTCTCCCGTGCCCGCTGCCGGCGCGGGCGTGTCCGACAACGAACTCGAGGCCGTGCTGCAGCGCCTGGAGCAGCACCTCGACGATCTGCAGACCGCACTGGGTGCGCGCGACATGCCGTGCATCGAGCTGCACGCCGGCGAACTGCAACGTGCGCTGGTGCAGGCGATCGAGCGCTTTCACCGCGCTGCCCGCGCCCGCACCACGCCGCTCGAACTGCGCCGCCGCCTGGCGTTGGCGGGCGCGCAAGTGGCGGCACAACGCGACGCGCTGGCACGCGCCACTGCCGCGCTCGATCGTGCGATCGACGTGCTGATGCCGTCGTCGGGCAGCGCGCTGTACTCGGCCGCCGGCACGCACGGCCCGCGCCGCAACGCGACCGCACTCGAAGCTTGAGCGGCCTTCGGGCCAGTCCCCCGCGCCACTTGCGACGCCGCAGCGCGCGACCCTGCATGCGCCACCGCGCACCACGCGCGCAATGCGCGCAAACCCGTTCCCGCAGTCGCGCGGTCGCCACGAGCCGCACCCCCATGCGAAGCGCACGTGCAATCGTGTGACAATCGCAACAAGCGGTCGTCGGGGTGACCGCCTTGCCTGCAGCAACCGGCATCGGAGTCAGGACACCTGGTGGCCTCAGAAAGCAGACCCAGTCGATCGTCCACGCGTCCGCCGCGCTCGTCGCGGCCCACGCCATCCACCGCCGAAACCATGCCGTGGTCGCACACCGCGCCGGCCGACGCGGCGCGCACCTCGACCGCGGCGCGCCTCAAACAGATGAGCTGGGCGCTCGGCGTGCTGAGTGGCGTGGCCGTGGCAGTGGCGTTCGCTGCGCTGGTGCCGCTGCTCGCCGGCGCCGACCTGGAAGACCGCGCGCGCACGCAGCTGTTCATCGTGTTGTTTCCGGCCGCGCTGGCGTTCGGTGCGCTGATCGGCCTGGTACTCGTGCAGCGGCGCGCGCGCAAGCTCGCGGCCAACACTTTGCGCCGCACCGCGCGCGAGCTGCAGCGCGGCGCGTGGCGCTCGGCGGTCGAGCGCATGCGCGAGAAGCCACCGGCCGAGCCGTCGGCGTTCGGCGATCTGGCCAATCAGGTCGAGGGCGTGATGGGCGAGCAGGAGCGGCGCTGGCAGGCGCGCGTGGAGCTGTCGCAGGAGTGGTACTGGGAGTCCGACGAACGCCATCGCCTGTCGTCGCTGTCGGCCGACGCGCCGATGGTCAAGCCGGCCGACCGTGCGCTCGGTGACGTGCTGGGCCGCCGCCACGACGAGCTCGGCTTCGTGCACCCGCCGATCGGTGGCTGGGCGGCGTTCAACACCATGCTCGACCGGCAGGAGGCGTTTCGCGAACTCGAGTTCGAGATCGATGGCCTCGCGGGGCGTGCGCGCGGCTGGATGTCGCTGTCGGGCCGGCCGCGCTACCACCGCGATGGCCGCTTCTCCGGCTACGAAGGCGTGGGCCACGACATCACGGTGCACAAGGAGTCGTTTCGCCGCCTGCAGGCGAGCGAGCAGCGTTATGCCGTGCTGGCCGGCCTGTCGGCCGACTGGTATTGGGTCACCGATGCCGAGCACCGCTTCATGCAACCCAACGAAGAGCAGCGGCGCCGGCTCGGGCAGCTGGCCGAGGTGGCCGAAGGCCGCACCCGCTGGGAGCTCTATCCGCAGGCGCTGCCCGAAGCGCAGTGGCGCGCGCACCGCGCCGACATGGACGGGGGTCGCCCATTCCATGCGCTGGAGTTCCAGATCGTGCGCGGCGACGGCACGGCGATCTGGGTGTCGGTGAGCGGCGCGCCGCGCTTCGACGAGAACGGGCGCTTCCTCGGTTACCACGGCGTCGGCCGCGACATCACGCTGCGCAAGAAGGCCGAGCAGATGCTGATGCAGCACAACCGCCAGCTGCAGTCTGCGGTGGCCGCGCGCACGCGCGAACTGGAGTTCGCCAACCGCGACCTCGAGGCTTTCGCGCGCCACCTCGCGCACGAGCTGCGCACACCGATCGGCCACGTGCAGGGCCTGGCCGAGCTGCTGCGCCGGCGCCTCGGTGAGCAAGCACGCGCAGAAACCAACGAACTGCTCGATCTGCAGGTGCGCGCCACGCAGGAGATGCTGACCACGCTGGAGGCGCTGCTGGCGCTGGCGCGCAGCTCCAGCGAAGCGATCGAGCGTGCGCCGGTCGACCTGAGCCACCTGGCGGAGGAAGTGATCAACACGCTGCCGGCGGTCGAGCGCGTGTCGCCGTTGCGCTGGCAGATCGAGCCCGGCCTCACCGCATACGCCAGCGAGTCGCAGATGCGCATCGTGCTGGCCAACCTGCTCGGCAACGCCGCCAAGTTCACGCGTCGCACACCCGATGCGGTGGTGGCACTGTGCGCGGTGCTCGGCAGCGACGGCCAACTGGTCTACCAGGTGCGCGACAACGGCGCAGGCTTCGACGCCAAGCGCGCGTCGCGGCTGTTCCAGCCGTTCCATCGCCTGCACGAAGACCACGAGTTCCAGGGCACCGGCATCGGCCTGACGATCGTGCAGCGCATCATCCAGCGCCATGGCGGCGCGATCCGCGCGATCGGCGACGTCGGCCAGGGCGCGTGCTTCGAGTTCAGCCTGGGGCCGCGCGATGCCGCCAACAGCACGATCGCGGGCACGCTGCCCGACGTGTCTCAGCCGCAGCCGCTCGACTCCACCGTGGCGCCGTCGCGCGAGATCGCGGCGTAGCGCGGAAGAATCGCTGCGCGATTCTTCCGCGAGTCAGGTCAGTGGGGCCGTGTCCGGCGGAGCCGGTCCCGGCCCCAGTGGAGACCGCGCTGCGTGTTACTACGCGCGGTCTGTGATCGGGCAGTCGGAGGCGCCCGCCTTCGGATCCCGCGGAGTAACGCGCAGCGGGATCCCTCTTGTGAGAAGGATCCGGCTCTGCCGGGCCTTCTCACACTGACTTGACCTCGATGAAGAATCGCGCAAGCGATTCTTCATCGCTCAGAAGCGGTACGCCAGGCGCAAGCC
>DATKJN010000736.1:0-5752 GCA_035543655.1 Burkholderiaceae bacterium
TGCCGACGCTGTCGCAGGGCGCGATCGGCGCCGGCGTGCGGGTGCCGGTGCGCGTGCACGGCCGCGGCACGCATGCCTGGTGGGGCACGGTGGTGTTGTTGGTGGTCGATGCCACGGTGTTCGCCTCGGTGCTGTTCGCGCACGTGCACGTGTCGCTGCAAGCCACCGTCTGCCCGCCGCCGGGTGCCCGGCTGCCCGACGTGGCGCCGCTGTGGGCGGCGGGGCTGGCGCTGCTGGCTGGCTCGGCTGCCATCGTGTGGGCGCAGCGCGGGGTCGCGCGAGGCCGTCCGCTGCCGTTGACGATCATCGCGATCGGGCTGGCCACGCTCGCTGCGGTCGCCGGTTGCGTGTGGATGTGGCACGCGTTCGATGCCGTGGGGCTCAACCCGAGCGCCGAAGCCTGGAGCGCCACGGTCGGTGCCCTGATCGGCTTGCAGCTCGTTCACGCGGTCGCGCTGGCGTCGATCGGCGTCTATCTGATGGCACGCGCCGGCGCCCGCCTGTTGCGGCCGCATGCGCGTTCGAGCATCGATTGTTGCGCGCTGCTGTGGCACTGGACCACGCTGCAAGGCGTGCTGCTGATGGTTGTGGTGCAACGGCTGCCCGGCTGGATCGGCGGTTGATGCGCGGCTGGCGGTATGCGGATTGCCGCATCGTTGGCGTACGCACAAAGGTGCAGAAGATGATCACAGCCGTGTTCTCGCGCTGCCGGGTGGTCGTGTGCGCGCTCGCCTGGGTCGGTCTCGCCGGCTGCGGCGAGACCGCGCGACTGCCGCCCACCGCCGGCGAAGGCCCACAGCCGCAGTTGCCGCCGCCCAACAAGACCTTGATCCCCACCGTGCACGTGGCCACGGCCAGCAGTTGGCCGGCCGGCAAGACACCGGTGGCTGCCAACGGCATGCGCGTGAGCGCGTTCGCCACCGGCCTGTCGCATCCGCGCTGGCTGCTGGTGCTGCCCAACGGTGATGTCTTGGTGGCCGAGTCCAATGCGCCCGAGCGCCCCGAGGATGGCAAGGGCGTGAAGGGCTGGGTCATGAAGCAGCTGATGAAGAAGGCCGGGGCCGGCACGCCGAGCGCGAACCGCATCACGCTGCTGCGCGATGGCGACGGCGATGGCATGGCCGAGACGCGCTCGCCGTTCGTCGAAGGCCTGAAGTCGCCGTTCGGCATGGCGCTCGTCGGCGAGGCTCTGTACGTGGCCAACACCGACGCCATCGTGCGCTACGTCTATGCGCCAGGCGCCACGCGGGCCAGCGGAACGCCCGAGACGGTAACCGACTTGCCTGGCGGCGCGTTGAACCATCACTGGACCAAGAACATCATCGCCAGCCGCGACGGCCGCAAGCTGTACGCCACGGTGGGTTCCAACAGCAACGTGGCCGAGAACGGTCTCGACAAGGAAGAAGGTCGCGCCGCCATCTGGGAAGTGGACGTGCAGCAGCGCAGCAAGCGCCTGTATGCGACAGGCTTGCGCAACCCCAACGGCATGGCATGGGATCCGAACACCGGCGCGCTGTGGACCGTGGTGAACGAACGCGACGAACTCGGCAGCGACCTGGTGCCCGACTACCTGACGAGCGTGCTCGATGGCGCGTTCTACGGTTGGCCGTACAGCTATTTCGGCCACCACGTCGACGATCGCGTCAAGCCGCCGCGGCCCGATCTGGTGGCCAAGGCCAAAGTGCCCGACTACGCACTCGGCACGCACGTGGCGCCGCTCGGCCTGGCATTCCTGCAGGGCAGCAAGTTGCCGGCGCCGTTCGTCGACGGCATGGCCATCGGCGAGCACGGCTCGTGGAACCGCAAACCGCGCAATGGCTACAAGGTGGTGTTCGTGCCATTCGCCAACGGCAAACCCAACGGGATGCCGATCGATCTGCTGACCGGCTTCCTGAGCCCGGAAGGCGAGGCATACGGCCGTCCGGTAGGGGTAGCGGTCGACACGCGCGGGGGGTTGCTGGTGGCCGACGATGTCGGCAACACGATCTGGCGCATCACCCCGTGATCGAGGTTCCATGCTCTAGCGCCGCGATATAGCGCACGCAAGAAAAAGGCCCAGAGACCATCGGTCCCGGGGCCGGACGTGAATCGAACGGGTGTCTAGCCGCGGTCGCTGCGTGCCGCGCGTTCGGTGTCGGTGCCCATCGTCGAGCTGCCGCTCGTCGATGGCGACGCTCCCATGCTGTTGGTGCTCGGGGCTGCACTGTCGGTCGTGCTCGGCGATGTCGTCGTGCTCGGCGACGTCGTCGTGCTTGGCGATGTCGTGCTTGGCGAAGTCGTGCTCGGCGAGGTCGTGCTCGGCGCCGCGCTGTCGCTGGGCGATGTGGTCGCGCTGTTCGACGGTGCCGACATGCTCGGCGATGTGGGTGACTGTGCGCCGGCGGACGAGCTGGGGGTCGAGCTGTTGCTGCCGCTGGAGTCGGTGCCGCTCGTCTGCGCGTACACCAGACCCGCAGCTACTGCCAGCGCCACACCTGTGCTCGCTGCGATGGTTTTGAACTTGGTCATGACTGCTCCTGTCTCGAAGTGGATGGAACCAAGCCGATGTCCCCCGGCTTTGGGCATCCATAGAGCGGCAATCGCCATGCCCATCGCATGCGCCATCGAGAGCGCACGCAATGGTTTCAACGTGTGCGCGTGGGTGATTCGCCTTCGCGCGCGTCGTTGGCAAATTCCTTCAATCGGTTGTACAGCGTCTTCAGGCTGATGCCCAACGCGGCTGCGGTGCGCTCCTTGTTGTGCCCGCAGTGTGCGAACGTGGCCAGGATCAGCTGGCGTTCAGCCTCCGCGATCGACGTGCCGACCTGCACGGTGATCGTGTTGCCGTTCTGCGCCGGCGCAGCTTGCAGCGGCGGCTCTGCGATCGATGCCGTCGGCGCGCTCGCGGCGGCGGCACTCGCCATCCCCGGGCTGTTGCTCGGCAACCATTCGTCTGTGATGGTGTCGCCGTTGGTCATCACATAGGCGCGCTGCACGACGTTGCGCAACTCGCGCACGTTGCCCGGCCAACGGTAGCGTTCGAGCTTGGCCACCGCCTCGCGCGTGAAGCGCTTGGCCACGCCCTCGGACTGGCTGACCTCGCCCAGAAAGTGCTCGGCCAGCAGGCCGATGTCGTCGGCGCGATCACGCAACGGAGGCAACACGATGGGGAACACGTTCAAGCGGTACAGCAGGTCTTCGCGCAGCTTGCCCGAGGCCACGGCGGTCTCCGGCGGCCGGTTGCTGGCTGCGATCACGCGCACGTCGGCCTCCTGGCTCTGCGTGGAGCCCACGCGCGAGAACGTGCCGGTCTCCAGCACGCGCAGCAGCTTGACCTGCAGCTCCATCGGCATCTCGGTCACCTCGTCGAGGAACAGCGTGCCGCCGTGCGCGCGCTCGAAGAAGCCCTGGTGCTGGCGATCGGCGCCCGTGAAGCTGCCCTTCTCGTGGCCGAACAGTTCGCTCTCGATCAGATTGGGCGAGATGGCGCCGCAGTTGATGGCCAGGAACGGCCGCTTGCGGCGCCGGCTCAGCTCGTGCACGGTCTTGGCCACCAGCTCCTTGCCGGTACCGCTCTCACCGGTGCAGAACACGGTGACCGCCGTTCCGGCCACGCGCGAGATCTGCTCGTAGATGCGCTGCATCGGCGGCGAGCGGCCCCACAGGTGGCCGAAGGTGCCGGTGTCCTTCCACTTCGCGGTCAGCGTCGCCAGCTCGGCCTTCAGCGCCGATGGCCGCATCACGCGCGACAGAATGCCATGCAGCTGC
Organism: Burkholderiaceae bacterium; assembly: GCA_035543655.1. Lineage (GTDB taxonomy): Bacteria > Pseudomonadota > Gammaproteobacteria > Burkholderiales > Burkholderiaceae_C > JAEUPI01. Next base: position 3,748 of record DATKJN010000736.1, read on the forward strand.
TTCGGACTCACCGGTTTGACCAGATAGTCCGCTGCACCGAGGCGCAAGGCCTGGATCGAGGTGTCGAGGCTCGCATGGCCGGTGATCAGCACCACCTCGGACTGCGACAGCAGCTCGGGGTCGTCGAACAGGCTCATGCCGCTGCCGTCAGGCAACTGCAGGTCGAGCAACACGATGTCGGGCGGCTGCAGCGCGAGCTGCCGCCGCGCATCCCCGAGGTTGTGCGCGGTTGCCACCGTGAAGTTGTCGCTGGCCACCAGCGCGGCCATCATCTGCGCCGAATCGACGTCGTCTTCGACAATGAGAGCGTGAGTCATTTGGATCTCTTTGGTCCGTACCTTTGGGCCTTCAGCGCCGGCGCACTGGCACGGAAGAACGTGCCGGCGTTACCACCCCCTCGGCTGTGTCCTGCGGCGCCACGGAGTTTGCACCCCGCAACAGCCACAGCGTGCGTGAGCCCCGAAGAATAGCTCGCGCACGCACGGTTCTCAAAAGGGGTCGACCCGCAGGTGGCGGCGCCATGCAGCCGCGGCGCGCTCATGCGTTCGACCCCATCAAACGTTGCAACTCGGAGACGTTGACCGGCTTCACCAGGTGCGCATCGAAGCCCGATGCGCGAGCCTCGCGCACGTCCTGCTCGCGGCCATAGCCGGACACCGCGATCATCAGGCCCGCAAAGCCGGCACCGCGGCTGCGCTTGGCCAGCTCCAGCCCGGTCATGCCCGGCAGACCGACGTCGACCACCGCGACGTCGGGCCGCAGGTCGAGCACGGTGCGCAAGCCGCTGACGCCGTCTCGTGCAGTGACCACGTTGTGGCCATCCAGCTCCAGCATCACGCGCAGGCTCTCCAGCGCGTCCTCGTTGTCTTCCACCAGCACCACACTGCGACGGCTCAGCTCCTGGCGGCGTTGCTGCGTGTCGCTGGTGACCGGCGCCTCGACCGCCGGCAGGCGCACGGTGAACGTGCTGCCGCGCGGCGAACTGTCGACCTCGATCGTGCCCCCGTGCAGCTCCACCAGGCGGCGCGCCAGCGTGAGTCCGATGCCCAGGCCTCCGGTGCGCCGATCCAACGAGCGCTCTCCCTGCACGAACAGGTCGAACACGCGCGGCAGCAGCGTGGGCGGGATGCCCGGCCCGTTGTCGCTCACCTGCAGCACGGCGCTGTCGCCATCGACCTGAACGCCCACTTTGATGTGGCCGCCGGCCGGCGTGTACTTCAGCGCGTTGGTCAGCAGGTTGCTGAACACCTGCTCGATGCGCGTCGCGTCGGCATCGATCCACACGTGCTGCAGGTCGATCTGCAGCACGTGGCGCTGCGCGTCGCCGGTGACCTCGAGCGTCGACACCACACGCTGCACCAACACCGACAGATCGAGCGCGCGCCGCGTCAGCAGGACCTTGCCCGAGATCACCCGACCGACCTCGAGCAGGTCGTCCATCATGTGCGCCAGGTGGCGCGTCTGGCGCGCCGCGATCTGGCGTGCGCTGGCCGCCACCTCGCTGCCCGCCTCGACGCGGTTCAGCACCTCGACCGCCGAGGCGATCGCGCTCAGCGGGTTGCGCAGCTCGTGGCCCAGCATCGCCAGGAACTCGTCCTTGGCCTGGTTGGCGGCCTCGGCCTGCAAGCGCGCGGCACGTTCCAGTTCGGTCAACTCTGCACGTTCGCGCTGCGCCTCTTTCTCCTCGGTCATGTCGAGGCTGACGCCGATCATCTGCAGCGGCAGCCGGTCGGGGCCGTACATCACCAGCACCCGGCTCGACAACCACCGTGTGGCGCCACCGGGTGGCGTGACGCGGTACTCGAGCGTCTCGCGCTCGCGGCAGCTGGCGAACAGCGCGCGCAGTTTCTGCTCGATGCGCACCCGGTCGTCGGCGTTGATGTAGTGCAGCCAATCGTTCCAGCGCGTGTCCTCCTGCCGGGGACCGATGCCGAACAGCTTGGCCTGGCCGGGCGACCAATGCAGCGAATCCTGCTCGAAGCGGTAGTGGAAGAAGCCGACGTGG
>DATKJN010000737.1:0-10884 GCA_035543655.1 Burkholderiaceae bacterium
CCATGCCCTCGGCGCGCCTCTGCTGGCGCTGGTGTGGACCGTCGCCGCCGCGGGCGTGATGCTCAAGCTCGCCGGCTACCTGCGCAACCGTGCACTGTCGACCGGGCTGTACCTCGCCTTCGGCTGGCTCGTCATCGCGGCTGCCCAGCCGCTGCTGTCGTCGCTCGGGCGTGAAGGCATGTTGTGGCTGCTGGCCGGCGGCATCGCCTACACAGCCGGCGTGTTGTTCTTCGTGCTCGACCAGCGCCTGCGGTTCGGCCATCTGGTGTGGCACGTGTTCGTGCTGGTGGGCAGTGGCTGCCACTTCGTGGCGGTGCTGAAGCACGCCACCTGAGAGCGTGCGCTAGCGGCGCTCGACGATCAGCGGCACCAGTTGCAGCGCGCTGCGCACCTGGTCCGCCGCACCGGCCGCGTCGGCCCGCGACGCGTACGGCCCGGCTTGCAGGCGATGCAGTTCGCGGTCGGTGAACACCGCCATCAGCGGCGACAACCATTCCACCTCGCGCTCGACCTTGCGCTGGAAATCGAACGCACCGTCACGTTCGCGGAACGCGCCCAGCTGCAGCCAGTAGCCCGGCGCCGCCATCGCGATCGGGCGCGCCGTGCGCGGCGGTTCGGGCATGCCGTCATCCGCCATCCCGGTCGCAGCCGGTTCGGAGGGTGCGATCGCCACCGCGGCCACCGTGCCGGACGGCACTTCGGGCGGGTTCACGCTCGGCGGAACCACGGGCGACCGCGCCACCGGGGCGGGCTCCCGGGCGGCCGGCGCTGCGGCGGCGAGCGTGCGCGAGCCGTCTTGTTTCCAGGCGCCAGTGCGAATGGCGTCGTGCGTGAGGCGCTCCACTTCCACCGGCGCCACGGCATTGAGCACGCCGAGCTTCAGTGCCGCGGTGTAACTCAAGTCGATCACACGCCCGCCGTGGAACGGGCCGCGGTCGTTGATGCGCACGATGATCTCGCGGCCGTTGGCCGGATTGCGCACACGCGCATAACTCGGGATCGGCATGGTCTTGTGCGCTGCCGTCATCGCGTACATGTCGTACGGTTCGCCGCTCGACGTGGGCCGGCCGTGGAACTTGCTGCCGTACCATGACGCCAGCCCGCGTTCGCTGAGCGCCGCGTCGCCGATGAGCGGGGTGTACCAGCGGCCGAACACCTCGTAAGGCCGATTCGGCCCGCCGTTGCGCAAGGGTTCGACGCGCGGCTCGGCATCGGGCACCTGCACCAGGTTGGGCGGCGGGTTGGCACCCGGTCCGTCGCGACCGGCCGCGGGCGTGGCGCTGCGCGAAGGGCTGCGCGGCGTGCTGCTGCAGGCCACCAGTGCCGATGCAGTCGGCACGAGCACTGCCCATGTCCACGCGGACCGCAGCATCCGATGCATGCGTGACCATACCAGGGCCCGCGCAGCGCCGCGCGCGCCGCTGCATTACGCTAGCCGCCCCGCAACCGTGGACCGGAGCCTTGGCATGAAGACCCGCGCAGCCGTCGCCTGGAAGGCCGGCGCCCCGCTGACCATCGAAACCGTGGACCTCGCAGGCCCGAAGGTCGGTGAGGTGCTGATCGAGGTGAAAGCCACCGGCATCTGCCACACCGACCACTACACGCTGTCGGGCGCCGACCCCGAAGGACTGTTCCCCGCCATCCTCGGACACGAGGGGGCCGGCGTGGTGGTCGATGTGGGTCCGGGCGTGACGACGCTGAAAAAGGGCGACCACGTGATCCCGCTGTACACGCCGGAGTGCCGCCAGTGCAAGTTCTGCCTGTCGCGCAAGACCAATCTGTGCCAGTCGATCCGCGGCACGCAGGGCAAGGGCCTGATGCCCGATGCGACCAGCCGCTTCTCGCTGAACGGCCAGCCGATCCTGCACTACATGGGCACGTCGACCTTCGCCAACCACACCGTGGTGCCCGAGATCGCGCTGGCCAAGATCCGCCCCGACGCGCCGTTCGACATCGTCTGCTACATCGGCTGCGGCGTCACCACCGGCGTGGGCGCGGTGCTGTTCACCGCCCAGGTGGAGGCGGGTGCGAACGTGGTCGTGTTCGGTCTCGGCGGCATCGGCCTCAACGTGATCCAGGGCGCCAGGATGGTCGGCGCCGACAAGATCATCGGCGTCGACATCAATCCGCAACGCGAGGCGATGGCGCGGCGCTTCGGCATGACGCACTTCGTCAACCCGAAGTCGGTGGACAACGTGATCGATGCGATCGTGCAGCTCACCGACGGCGGCGCCGACTACAGCTTCGAGTGCATCGGCAACACCACCACGATGCGCCAGGCGCTCGAGTGCTGCCACAAGGGCTGGGGCGTGAGCGTGATCATCGGCGTGGCTGCGGCCGGCCAGGAGATCGCGACGCGCCCGTTCCAACTCGTGACCGGCCGCGTCTGGAAAGGCTCGGCCTTCGGCGGCGCGCGCGGCCGCACCGACGTGCCGAAGATCGTCGACTGGTACATGGACGGCAAGATCCAGATCGATCCGCTGATCACCCACAAGCTCAAGCTCGAGGACATCAACCGCGGCTTCGAGCTGATGGAGCGTGGCGAGTCGATTCGCTCGGTGGTGGTGTACTGAACGCAACGCGCGCTTCGCCGTCAGCGCAGCGCGCTGGTGGCGGCAGCCAGCATGGCGTAGGTTTCCGCTTCGAAGGCAGCGTTGTTCGGCGTCGGCCATGCGCTCCAGACCACGGCGACGAGGTCTTCAGCCGGATCGATGTGCAAGTACTGGCCGAAGATGCCTTGTGCCGTGAAGGCCGACGAGTTGGGCAGCGACCACCATTGGTAGCCGTAACCCAGGCTTTGGCCGGACAGGCGACCCGGCTCGGTGAGTGCAGTGTCGGGCCGTCCCGCCAGATCGCGCCAGCCAGCGGGCAACAGACGCTGAAGGCCGACCTGGCCCTCACGCAGCACGAACAGACCCAGGCGGCCGTAGTCGCGCAGCGTGGCGCTGAAATTGCCGCCGGCGACTTCCAGCGCGTCGGGCGCTTCGAGCATCCAGTAGCCATCGGCTTCCATGCCCGCGCGCGACCAGATCCATTGCGTCGTCAGCGTGCTCAGGCGTTGTCCGGTGACAGCCGACAGCACGGCGCCGAGCACGAACGTTTCGCCGCTGTTGTAGTTCCAGCGTGTGCCGGGTGTCGCAACACGCGGGCGACGGGCCATGTAGTCGAGCAGCGCGCCGGAGCGTTGCGACAGGAGGATGTCGGCCATCGCGGCGAAATCGGATGTCGCGCTCGTGTAGTCCTCGATCCATCGCACGCCGGAGGTCATGCGCAGCAGCTGCCGGATCGTCGCGCCCTCATAGGCACTGCCCACGAGCGATGGCAACACCGTATGCACCGCGAGGTCGAGGCTGCTCAATGCCCCGGCCTCGATGGCCGCGCCAAACAGCGTGGACGTGAGCGACTTGGCCACCGAGAACGACGTCCAGCGCGAGGTTGCCGTGTTGCCGAGGCCGTACGACTCGAACGCCACCGCGCCGCCCTTGAGGACCAGCAGACCGCCGTTGCGCGTGCGATCCATGAACTCCTGCAGCGTGGTCGAGCGCCCGCCGTACGCGTAGCTCAACGACGCGTTCAACGAGCGCGCATGTGCGGGCAGTGGCACAGCGGCGGTCCCCGCGCGCACGAACGCGCGCGTCGGTCCGATGCGATCGGTGTTGCGGAACGTGGCGGGTGCGTTCTGCGGGGTCAGCTCGCTCCAGTTGCGCGCGATCGCTTCGTCACCCGGAGCCGGGGTGGCGGCATCGGAGCCGCCACCGCCGCAGGCGCTCGCCAACGCAGACACGCCGGCTGCACCGGCCCAGCGCAGCGCGTCTCGGCGGTCCAACGCGGGCGGCGGCATGGCGAGCACGCTGGCCCCTCAAAGGCCGCCGGTGGCCGCAACCGCGGCGCGTGCGGGCCGCGTCGTCTGCACGATGCGGCCCGCATCCAGGGCCAGCACGCGGTCGCCGAGGTGGAAGTACTTGTCGTCATGGGTGACCACGACGACACACTTGCCGCGCGCTTTCAGCTCCGGCAGCAGGCGCGTGTAGAACACCTGCTTGTAGGTCGGGTCCTGATCCGCCGCCCACTCGTCGAACACATAGACGGGTCGGTCCTCGAGATAGGCCGTGAGCAGCGCCAGGCGGCGCCTCTGGCCGGAAGACAGCGCGATCGTCGACAGGCGGTCGTCCTGCACGCTGACCTTGTGCTCCATGCCCAGCAGCGCGAGATGGCGCGTGATCTCGGCCGTGCGCCCGCGTGCATCGAGCCCGAACAGGCGGCCGAAGAGAAAGAAGTCGGCGAACACCACCGAAAAGTTCTGCCGGTACTGCTCGCGGTTGCCGTCGTCGACCGACTCACCGTTGCACCGCACCACGCCATCGGCGGGCCGATACAGGCCCGTCAGCATGCGCACCAGCGTGGACTTGCCGCAACCGTTGCCGCCGGTGACGAACACGATCTCGCCGGCCTCCAAGCGCAAGTCGATCGGGCCCAGCACGAAGCCGGCCTCGTCGGCCGATGGGGCGGGGTAGGCGTAGCGTGCGGCATCCAGCTCGATGCGCAACGGTCCGGTGGGCGATGCCGGGGCGGCGCGTGTCGGCTCCAGCGCGGCACTCTCCAGATCGGCATCGAGCTCGCGGATCTTGTTCAAGGAGATGCGGCCCCGCATGAACGTGGGCACCGCGCCGAGCAGTGCCCACATGGGCGCCATCATGTACAGCGCGGCGAAGACGTAGCCGGTGAGCGTGTCGCCCGGCAGCGAGGTCAGCGCAGGTGCGCCGAACAGCAGCATCGCGACGAGGACGAAAAACAGCGTCTGGTTCCACACGTCGGCCACCAGCACGCGGCGGATCGCGCTGACATTGTGGTGGCGCAGCAGCTCGGTGGTCTCGTCGATCTCGCGGCGCACGAAGTCGTCACGCCGGGCGGCGTGCAGCTTGAGCTCCTTGACGCCTTCGATCAGCGTTCGGAAGTTGCCGAACAGCCGGTCACGGCCATCGCGTGCGGCGGCCAGCGAAGCCTGCGCACGGCGCAACAGCAGCCGGTAGACGATGGCGCCCACGGCCGCCATCGCCGCGCACAACAGGAACACCGGCAGCGACAGCCACGCCAGGTACAGCGCGCAGCCGACCAGCACGGCCAGGTTGGTGGCGATGGTGGGCACGATCAGCACCGCGCCCGACAGGACGATGACGTCGTCATTCAGCGTCGTCATCAGGCGCGGTGTGCCCAGCCGCTCCAGGCGATCCAACGGCGCTGCGAGCACACGATTGCACAGATCGCGGCACAGGCGCAGCACAACCCCTTGCGCAAACTCCACCAGCATCACTTGCGACACGTACTGCGTCGCCACCTTGGCCAGCAGGGCTGCGGCGAAAGCTGCGGCGATCACGCGCAGACCGAGATCTCCTGGGGTCAGCGCACGGTGAATGATCGCCAGCAACGCGGCGCTTGATGCCCCGCTGAGCACACTGGTGACGACCAGCCCGAGCAGCATCGGTCGCGAAGCGCCGAACAGAAATCGGACCAGTTCCATGTCAGGCTTTGGCGACGTCGCGCGCGCCGCCCTCGGGCTGCGGGCGGCCATCGACGGCATCGATCGCGGCGCGCATCCACTGCGCCAGCGATTCGGCGCAAGGCAGCAGCAACATCATGCCCGAATCGGTGGCAGGCAACTCGACCTGCTGGTAGTCGCGCGGCGCCATCTGGCGCCAGACCTGGCGCGTGTCGTCACCGGTGAACGACCGCCGAGCGGCAATTGCACAGCGCAGCACGCCGTCGTACGGCTGCACGCGGTAGAGCGACAACGCGCGCTCGTTGGCCAGCGACACGCGGTCGACGTACATGTGGGCGCGATCGCCGCGGTAGACGTCGCCCTGCGACGCCATTTCGCCGACGGCCTTCAAGCCCTTGATCAAGGCGCCGATGCGTCGCGCCAGGTTCATGCCCCTGAGCGCCGCCAGGTTGCGCTTGATCGCCGACACGAGAAAGCGGATCTGGTGGGAGCGCATGCGCGCCGAACTGCTGATCGGGCGCTGTGGCGGCGGCCAGGCCTCCAGCACGAACAACAGTTCCACTGTTTCACCCGCGGCGCGCAACTGCCGCGCCATCTCGTAGGCGACGACGCCGCCGAAGCAGGTGCCGCCGAGCCGGTACGGCCCGTGCGGCTGCATGCTGCGGATCTCGGTCACGTAGTGCGCCGCCATCGGCTCGATGCGCTCGAACGGGGCCTCGCGATCATCGAGCCCGCGCGCCTGCAGACCATACAGCGGCTGATCGGGACCGAGCAGGCGACCGAGGTCGCCGTAGCACAGCACGTTGCCGCCGATGCCGGGCACCATGAACAGCGGCCGCCGCGAGCCCTCGCCGTGGATCGGCACCAGCGACGACCATGGCGAGCGAAAGCCTTCGTCCTGCAGGCGCCGCGCAAGCTGCGCCACATCGGGGGCGAGGAACAACGTCGACACCGGCAACTTGATGCCGAATGCACGCTCGATCTGCGCGAAGAAGCGCACCGCCAACAACGAGTGGCCGCCGAGCTCGAAGAAGTTGTCGGTCACGCCGATGCCGCTGCGGCCGAGCACGCGCTCGAGAATCGCATGCAGCTGCGCTTCGACCACGGTGCGTGGCCCCACCACCTCGTGGCGCACCGGTTCTAGCGTGTTCGGCTCGGGCAACGCGGCGCGGTCCAGCTTGCCGTTGGGCGTGAGCGGCAGCACATCGAGCTGCATCAACGCGGCCGGCACCATGTACGGCGGGCAGCGTTCAGCCAGCGCCCGTTTGACGGCGCCGGTGTCGATCGAGCCGCCTTCTCGGGCCACCACGTAGCCAACGAGCGCGTGGCTGCCCGACGCATCGCGGCGCGCGACCACCGCGGCGTCGCCGACTCCGGGGCCATGGCGCAGCGCGTCCTCGACCTCTTCGAGTTCGACACGAAAGCCGCGGACCTTCACCTGGCGATCGCGTCGGCCGAGAAATTCGATGGTGCCGTCGGCACGCCAACGGGCGAGGTCGCCGGTGCGGTACATCCGCGAGCCTGGGCGCGCATCGAACGGATCGGCCAGGAATCGCGATGCAGTGGCCTCGACAGCACCGAGATAGCCGCGCGCCACGCCGTCGCCGGCGGCGAACAGTTCACCGGCCACGCGCGGCGGCACCGGTTGACCGAGTTCGTCCAGCAGGTACACGCGGGTGTTGGCGATAGGCCGCCCGATCGGCACCGTGTCGCTCAGCTGCTGTCCTGGCAGCATGCGATGGCAGCAGGTGAACGTGGTGTTCTCGGTTGGGCCGTAGCCGTTGACGACGACACCGCCGGTCTTGGCGTCGAGCAGCTTTTGCACGTGCGGCACGGACAGCACGTCGCCGCCGGCCAGCACCTGGCGCACCGCGGCCAACGCGGGCAGCTCGCTTTCGACCATCTGATGGAACAACCCCGCCGTCAACCACAAGGTGGTGATGCGGTGCTGACGCAGCGTCTGCGCAAGGTCTGACGCCGTTGGCACATGGCTCGAATGCACGACCAGGTGCGCGCCGTTGAGCAACGCGCCCCAGATCTCCAGCGTCGACGCGTCGAAGGCGAGCGGCGCGAACTGCAGCAGCGTTTCCTCCGGTCCGAGCTCGATGTAGTCGGTGTTGCAGACCAGGCGGGCGACGTTGCGGTGCGTGACGCACACGCCCTTGGGCACGCCGGTCGTGCCGGAAGTGAACATGATGTACGCCAACGCATCGGCTTCAGGTGCCACAACGGCCGCCGCCGGCGCCGCCGCAGGCAGCGCCCACAGTTGCTCGAGCTCCAACACCCGCGTGTCCGCGCGCGGCAAGCGTGAGGCCAGCGAGCGCTGCGAGATCACCGTGCCGATGCCGGCATCGCGCAGCACGGCCAGTGTGCGGGGCACGGGGTCTGCCGGATCCAGCGGCACGTAAGCGGCGCCGGCCTTGACGATGGCCAGCAGCGCCAACACGGCACCGACCGAGCGCTCGACGTACAGGCCGACCGCATCGCCCGCGCGCACGCCGTGTGCGCACAATTGATTGGCCAGGCGCTCGCTGGCATCGAACAGCTCCTGGTACGTGAAGCGCGTGACGGACAACACCTCCGACGCGGGGTGTGCGCTCTCGAGCGCCACGGCATGCGGCTGGCGGCGCGCCGCGGCGTGCAACAACGCCGGCAAGCTCGCATCGCGCGAAAATGTCCGCACGGTGGCATTCCAGCCTTCGAGAATGCACTCGCGCTGCGCCGTGCCCAACATGTCGAGCCGGCCGATGGCCTCGTCGGGCGCCCGCAGCACGCTGCTGGCGAGCGCACAGAAGTGGTCGCGCAGACCTTCCGCGGTGCTGGCGTCGAACAGCGCCGTGTTGTACTCGAGCGTGGCGCGGATGCCTTGCGGCTCGTCCCACATGAACAGCGACAGGTCCACCATCGCCGCCACGGTCGTGACGTCGAATGCCGATGCCAGGGGCGCGTTCTGCAGGGCGAACACCACCTGGTACACCGGCGACCACGCCAGGTTGCGCTCCGGGCGCAGCTCGTCGACGATCTTCTCGAATGGCAGTGCGCTGTGCGCCTGTGCGTCGATCACGTGCTCACGCAGCTGCCGCAGCAGCGCGCGCCAGGCCAGGCCGGGCTCGAGATCGCTGCGGATCGGCAGCGTGCCGACGAACATGCCGATGACACGCTCGACCTCGCTGGCGTGGCGATTGGCCACCGGCGTGCCAACCACGATGTCGCGTTGGCCGCTGTAGCGGTGCAGCAGCACGTTGAACACGGCCAGCAGCGTCATGTACAGCGTGGCGCGCTCGCTGCGGGCCAGTGCGCGCAAGCCGTCCGACACCTCGGGCGACAGTGCAAAGTTGAGCGCAGCGCCCTCGAAGCTGCGTCGGTTGGGTCGCGGCCGATCGGTGGGCAGCGCCAGCGTGGGCGACGCGTCGCCCAACCTTCCGCGCCAATAGGCAAGCAGGTCATCGAGCGTCTGGCCCGACAGCGTCGCGCGCTCGCGCGCGGCATGTTCGCCGTAGCTCAACTGCAGCGGCACAAACGCCGGCGCGCGTCCGGCGCTGCGCGCCTCGTAGGCGACGTGCAGGTCGGACAGGAAGATGCCGAGCGACCAACCGTCGGAGACGACGTGGTGCATGGTGAACAGCAGCACGTGATCGTCGGCGGCCAGGCGCAGCAGCGCCGCGCGAAACAGCGGACCGCGCGCCAAGTCGAATGGCCGCGACGCCTCCTCGCGCGTGAGCCGCCGCTGCTCGGCATCTCGCTGCGCTGTCGGCAGCTGCGACAAGTCGAGCAGCGGCACCGGTTGCGACTCGAACGGCCGCACCACCTGCACCGGCTCGCCACGGGCCTGATCGATCACGGTGCGCAGCGCGTCCTGGCGGCGCACCACGTCGTTGACCGCTTCAACCATGGCCGCCACGTCGATCGTCGTGGTGATCCGATGCGACGCGCCGAGGTGGTACGCACTGTTGCCCGGCTCGAGCTGGTCGAGGAACCACAGGCGGCGCTGCGCGAACGACACCGGAAACTCACCGCCGCGGCCGCAGCCGCGCTGCGCGAGCAATGCGAGCAGTTGCGGCTTGGCCTGCGCAATGCTCGCCTTGAGGTCGTCGGTGAGCTGCCCGGCGGCGGCACTCACGCGCAACCGCTCGCCATCGGCCGTGACGCGCACGCCGAGTGATTCGAGTTGCGCGAGCAGCGCCGGTGCGCTCAAAACTCGAGCTCCTCCCGATCGTCGGCGATGGGTGCGGCCTGCCGCGTGGTCGACGCCGATGCGACCCGTGTGCCGAGCTGATGCACCGTCGGCGCGTCGAACACATCGCGCAACGCCAGGCGCACGCCCAGTGTTTCATCGATGCGCGACAACACCCGCGTGGCCATCAAAGAATGGCCGCCGAGTTCGAAGAAGTCGTCATGGATGCCGATGCCGTCGATGCCGAGCAGCTCGCTCCAGATCGCCGCGATCCGACGCTCGATGTCGTTGCCCGGGGCCACCGCGGCGGCGGCGCCTTGCGGCCGCGCGATCGGCGCCACGCGTGGGTCGCCGTGTGCCGGGGATTGGATCGACGCAGCGGGCTGCGCGTCGGCAGCAGGCCGCGGTTGTCGCACCAGTTCGTTGCGGCGCACCAGGTCGTAGGTGTCGACCACGATGCGCGAGCGGCCGCTCGCCAGCGCCCGCGCAAACGCCTGCACGCCGTCGGCCGGGACGATCGCGCCCGCGAGGTGCGCCTGCCAGTGGCTGCGCAGCGCGTCGGCCACGTGCAGCTTGGCGGCCATGCCGACATCGCGCCAGGCACCCCAAGCGATCGAGACGACACGCTGCCATGCTGCCGGTCGCTCGTCGCTGTCGGCAAACGCGTCGAGCACGGCGTTGGCCGACGTGTAGTCGCACGCGCCGGCCGAGCCGACGGCGGCGTTGATCGAACTCATCAGCGCGACGAAATCCAGTCGTTCGGTGCCGAGCAGATCGACCAGCACGCGCAAACCCTGCACCTTGGGCGCAAACACCGCGCGCGCATCGTCGGCCGACAGGCGCAGCGCCACGCTGCCGCGGCCCGACACACCCGCCGCGTGGATCACGCCATCGAGGCCACCATAACGTTGCGTGGCGGTGGCGATGGCCGCGCCCATCGCCGCGGCATCCGACGCGTCTGCGGCGGCGACGATCACGTGGCCGCCATCGGCCTCGATCTCCCGAATCGCGCGGATCGCTTGGGCGTGGCGCTCGTCGGCAGCATGCGACTGCAGCCATGCGTCCCACGCTTCACGCGGTGGCAGCGCCGACCGGGCGGTGAGCAGCAGCCGCGCGCGGTACTCGCGCGCGAGCCAGCGCGCCATCGACAGCGCCATGCCGCCGAGGCCCCCGGTGATCAGATAGCGGCCCTCACGGCGCAGCGGCAGCGCGG
>DATKJN010000738.1:0-3866 GCA_035543655.1 Burkholderiaceae bacterium
TCACGTGAACAGGTCGCCGAGTTCGAGCAGCCGTTGTGCGACTTCGCCCACCGTGAGGCCCTGGTTCATCGCCGTGCGACGCAGCCGGGCATACGCTTCGGGCTCGCTCAGTTGGTGGCGATTCATCAACAACTCCTTGGCGCGAGCGACCACCACCTGCGCCTTCTCGCGCTCACGCCCGCGCGCCGCCTGCGCGCGCAATTCGCGTTCGTGTTCGAAGCGCGCGATCGCCACGTCGATCACCGGGCGCACGCGCTCGGCCGCCATGCCCGCGACCACATACGCCACCACGCCCTGCGCCACCGCCTCGCGCACGTGCGCGGGATCGTGCTCGTCGGTGAACAGCACGATCGGACGCGGCGCGTCGCGCGAGGCCCAGACCACGTGTTCGATCGCATCGCGCGCGCCGCTCTCGGCATCGACCACCAGCACATCGGGCGCGATCGCGGTCAAGCGATCGTGCAGGTTGGCATCGGCCGGCAACACCGCGCCGACGCGGTAGCCGGCGTCGCGCAAGCCGCTCACGAGAACGCGCAGGCGATCGGCCTCGGCCCAGCCGTCCTCGTCATCGAGGTCGGGCACGGTGGCGGCCGCCGTGATGACCGCCAGCATCAATTCGCCGCTGCTCACGCATGGTTCGCAGCAAGATGTGCGCCACGCACTCGCGATGCGCGCCGGTGCAGTGCACCCGTTCGCGGGGCCTCGTGCGTGCCCGCGCACCAGCACCGCTCAGCCGAGCGGCGCTTGCAACAAGCTGTTTACAGCGTGAGCTTGCCGGCGAACACCACCGGTCCGGTCGGTGCACCCGAGGGCGACCCGCCCGGCGGCTCCACGCTGACCGCGAGCGCCGATGTCTTGGCGGCATCGAGCACCTGCTGAGGCAGCTTGTCGCGCGCGATCACGGTGACGCCGCTGCTCGAGATCAGGCCCAGCGAACGCGGCGCACCTTGTGGCGGCACGGCCCACAGTTCGAGCACGCGGTCGGTCTGCACGGCCACCGGCTGCAACGGACGCGTGACGAGCGAACGGCCGTCGGACGAGAAGCTGGCGACAAACGAACCGGGCGGTTGCGCGGCGTCGCCGGTGCCCTGCAGCACCACGACGATCGGCGGCGCCTGCGGCGTCGGCACGGTCAACAGCAGCGCGAGCGCGAGCGCCGCCGTGCTGGCCACACCCGAGGTGCCGCGCCAGAAGGCCACCCGCTGCCACCACGGCAACGGCATGGCCGCCGCGGCGAGCTGCGGCCACAGCTTGCGCTCCACGCCCTGCCAGACGCGCAACGGGGGCGTCTGCGGCGCCAACACGACGGTCAATGGAATGAGGCGGTCCTGCCAGCGGCGCACGGCGGCGCGCAGCGACGCGTGAGCGGCAAGCAGCGATTCGAAGCGGCTGCGTGCGCGGCCACGCAGCGTGCCGGCCACGTATTGCGCGGCCAGGGCATCGGCGAGAGCGGGTTTGGCGTAGTCCATGTCAGGCCCCGACCGTGTCGCGTTGTGCCGCGCGCTCGAGGCACTCCTTGAGCGACAGCAACGCGCGTCGCACCCAGCTCTTCACGGTGCCCAGCGGCTGGTGCAGATGCGCCGCCACCTCGGCATGCGACAGGCCGTCGAAGAAGGCCAGCGCCACGCTCTGGCGCTGCGATGCGGTGAGCACTTGCATGCAGGTGTTGAGCCGGCGCGCATCACCGGCCTGCGACAGCAAGTCGACGGGGCCCGCCGTCTCATCGGCAATCTGCTGATCGAGATCGGGCCGGTCGTCGTCCTCGTCCTCGCGGTGCACGCTCTGCAAGACTGGCTGCGACTGCGCGCGCCGCAGCGAATCGATGGCCTTGTTGCGCGCCACGCTGGTGAGCCAGGTCATCGGCTGCGACTGCGCCGCATCGAAGCTGCCCATCGCGCGCCACACGTTCACGTACACCTCCTGCAGCAGATCTTCGGCCAGTGCGCGGTCGCGCTGGATGCGCAGCACCACGGCGAACAGATGGCCGCTGGTCAGGTCGTACAGGCGCGCGAAGGCCACGCGGTCGCCCAGCGCGCAACGCGACATCAGTTGCGCCAGCTCCTGGCTGCGCGCGCTCCAGGCACTGCGCTCGGTCGTCATGTCCACGGTTTCTCTCCTGCTCAAACGCGCTGCCTACAATGCGCGCCCATGAAGGGCGCCCATCGGGAATACATTCTTACGCTGTCGTGTCCGGACGCCACCGGCATCGTGCATGCGGTGTCGGGCTTGCTGTACCAGGCCGGCTGCAACATCGTCGACTCGCAGCAGTTCGGCGACGTGGAAGACGACGACGCCACCGGCCGCTTCTTCATGCGCGTGCATTTCGCCGCGCCGCCGCAGCTGGCCGACACGGCCACGCTGGAGGCGCTGTTCGGCCACGCGCGCAAGCAGTTCGACATGGCGCTGCACTTTCGTCAACGGGCGGTGCGCGCCCGCGTGCTGCTGATGGTCAGCCAGCACGGGCATTGCCTCAACGACCTGCTGTTCCGCGTGCGCAGCGGCCAGCTTGCGATCGACGTGCCGTGCGTGGTGTCGAACCACCGCACGCATGAAGAACTGGTCACCAGCTACGGCATCGCGTTCCGCCACCTGCCGCTGGCGCCCGGCGCCGACGCGGCCGCCAAGCAGACGCAGGAGCAGCAGGTGCTGGCGCTGGTGGAGCGCGAGCGCATTGATCTGGTGGTGCTGGCGCGCTACATGCAGATCCTGTCGCACGGGCTGTGCACCCAGCTGGCCGGTCGCGCGATCAACATCCACCACAGCTTCCTGCCCAGCTTCAAGGGGGCGCGGCCGTACGCGCAAGCCCATGCACGCGGCGTCAAGCTGATCGGCGCCACCGCGCACTACGTGACGCCCGATCTCGACGAAGGCCCGATCATCGAGCAGGACGTGGCGCGCGTGGATCATGCGTGCTCGATCGACGAGATGACCGCTGCCGGCCGCGACGTCGAATGCCTGGTGCTGGCCCGGGCAGTGCGCTGGCACGTGGAGCACCGCGTGCTGATGAACGGTCACAAGACCGTGGTGTTTCGCTGAAGCCCCGCTGCCGCGATGCCGCCCCGTTCGCAAGCCCACCTGCTGGCCAGCAGCCCCGACGACGTCGAGGCGCAGTTCTACGAGGCGCTGCGCGAGGGCGACATCACCAAACTGATGGCGGTCTGGTCCGACGACGATGACATCGTTTGCGTGCACCCCGGCGGCCCGCGCGTGATCGGCGCGCGCGCGATCCGCGCCTCGTTCGAGGCGATCTTCGAGCGCGGCGCCATTCCCGTGCAGGCCGGATCGGTGCGCCGCACGCGTTCGCTCGACGGCGCCGTGCACAACCTGATCGAAACGGTGACGATCCAGAGCACCGAAGGCGCACAGCAGGGGTTTGTGGTCGCCACCAACGTCTACACCAAGACCGCGCAGGGCTGGCGCATGGTCGCGCACCACGCCAGCCCGGGCAGCGTGCACGAGCCGGGCGAGCCCGAAGAAGCGCCCTCCACGCTGCACTGATGGGCGGCCAGCACGCTGCAGCGGCCCCACCCGCACCCATCCTGCGCGCGCCGCGCTGGCTGCCGGGGGGCAACGCGCAGACGATCTGGCCAGCACTGGGCTCACGCCAGCCCCCCGAATTGGCATGGCGGCGTGAGCGGTGGGACGCGCCGGATGGCGACTTCATCGATGTCGACTTCATCGACGCCGCGCAGGACGCGCCGCTGCTGGTGCTGTTCCACGGCCTGGAGGGCTCGTCGCAAAGCCATTACGCGCGCGCATTCGCGCACTGGGCCCGGCTGCACGGCTGGCGCTTCGCGGTGCCGCACTGGCGTGGCTGCTCGGGTGAGCTCAACCGTGCGCCGCGCGCCTACCATTCGGGAGACCAC
>DATKJN010000739.1:0-6048 GCA_035543655.1 Burkholderiaceae bacterium
TGGCAGAAGTGCGACTCGGCGTCGTTGATGGCGCGGCAGCGGCTGCAGAACTTGCGCAGCAGCCCTGCCCCGCACTCGCTGCAAAACTTGGCCTCCGACGCGTTGGCGCGGTTGCAGCGTAGGCAAATCAGATGAATCAAGTGTCGCCCCCAGACACGCCGTAACACAACGACGTGCCCGCGCACAGGCCAGCCTGTGCAACCACCGTTCGTTACGGATGGTGACCCACATGGTACGGCGGCGACACACCCCATTCAAGGGTGCCACGCGAACCCAGACCCTCTCGCTCAGCGGGTCAAGAGCACACGTTGCGCGTTCAAGCCGTCGGACAGGCTGAACTCGAAGTGCCCGCCCGCCGGCAGCGCGACCGTCGGCAGGGTCGCGCTGCCGCCCTGCAGGTCGATCGCGATCACGGTGCGGGCGTTGCCCACATGGGTGACGGTCAGGTAGGGGTGCAGCGACGCATCCCAGCGCAGCGTGAGCACACCACCCTGCTCGCTCGCCTGCACGGTGGCCGGCACGCCGGACGCCGCGGCGCCCGCGGACAGCGCGCGTTCGCGCGTGGCCCGCTGGGCCAGCACGCGACCATCGTGCACCACTTCGACACGGTCGATCGCCCCCGGGTTCACGATCGTGAACCCGAAGCGCTGGACCTCGGGCATGTGGTCGATCTCGCGGCTGTCGAAGCGCTGCTCGATGACGGCGCCGCTGCGGGTGGTGATGCGCAACAGGTACGGGCCTTCGGTGGGCGTGCGTGCGCGGCCCACGCTCGCCTTCAGCGGGTTGAGGCGCAGCACGCCGTTGCGGATTTCGCCGCTCACCAGCAGCAGTTCCTGCTCCACCGCGGCCGACGAAGCGAACACACGGTCGGCATCGGCCGTCTGCGTGCGGTCCGCGGGCGTGAGGTAGACCTGCATCTTGCGGTAGTTGTAGTCGGAGAACCAGTTGCCGTCGCAATAGCTCATCACGTCATGCGCGCTGGTCGGGGTGGGATCGATGAAACGATTGTTGCCCGCGTCGTAGCCCCAGACGAAGCGGTTGCCCGCGCCCAATGCAGCATTGGCATACGGGTACGCAGTGTCGGGCCCCGACGGATCTCCGCACGGCGCGTGGCGCAGGCTCAGGTTGTGGCCGACCTCGTGCACCATGGTTTCGCGCACCGCGTTCGGGCTGTTGGGCAGGTCGAAGCCGACCGCCGCATTGCCTGGGCGAAAGCCCATGCCGGCCAGGCCCGATGTGCGCTTGGGGATGAAGCCGTAGTAGTAGGTGCGCGACGACGCGCCCTCGAGCAAGTGAAGGTCGTCGATCTCGCCGAGGATGGCGCTGAACGCGGTGCTCCACTCGCTCGACGTGCTCGGCACCGCGGTCACCTGTGACGACACCAAAGGCGCATGGTCGACGCGCGTGACGCTGGCGGCGGGCAGCCGCGCACGAAGGTAGCCATCGGCATCGGACACCACCTGGCCGAGCGTGCTGCCGATCTGCACCGGCACCGTCACCACACGGACTGCCACGCCACCGCCGATGCGCGGCGCCTGTGTGGCCTGGTTGTTGGCGGGCGGCGTGAAGTGCGCCGCGACGCGCAGCCCGAAGCGCACGAGATCGGCAGGAATGGTGGCGGTGTAGCTGTCGGCGAAGCTGGGGCGCAC
This sequence comes from Burkholderiaceae bacterium, assembly GCA_035543655.1. GTDB lineage: Bacteria > Pseudomonadota > Gammaproteobacteria > Burkholderiales > Burkholderiaceae_C > JAEUPI01. The sequence continues at coordinate 1,650 of DATKJN010000739.1, forward strand.
GGGCGCGGCGGTGGGGATGTTGCCGCTGGGCGCGGTCAACGGCAGCTCGCGCAGCAGGTTGCCGCTCGCATCCTCGATGCGCAGCGCGCCAATCGGCTTGCCGCCGGCGCCCTGGCTCGCGACCACGTTCACCTTGGCCAGCACAGCGCGGTTCGACACCAGCACGAGCTCGGGATCCTGGCTCGCGAACACCATCGATTGCGCGAATTCCACACCGGCGATTGTGAAGCTCCCCTGCGGCGCAGGGGCCGGCGCGGGAGCTGGCGCAGGCGCAGGGACCGGCGCAGGTGCGGGCGCGGGAGGCGGTGATGGTGTGGGCGCGGGCGCTGGTGCCGGCACAGGCGCTGGGGCGGGCGCGGGTGTGGGTGCGGGACCGGGATTGGGCGCCGGGCTGGGTGCGGGCGCAGGCGGCTCGGCCGCCGAGGACGAGTCGGAGTCACTGCCGCCACAAGCCGCCAGCGCAAGCGCTGCCACCCAGGCGAATCGGTAAGACAACAGGACTTTCATGCGGCGGCGCGGGCAATCGACGAACCAGGTCACCACAGTGCCGCATCGCCCGAGCACATGGACCCGAGCGGTCGTAACGTGTGTGTCGGATTCGTTGCCGGCGGTCGAGGCGCGGCTGCTTTTGCGCAGCAGTTCCGACCGTTGCTCGCGAGACCGCTACTGCACCGGGCCGTCGAGCGCGCGCGGGATCGGCAGCGCAATGATCTCGATGCCCTCGTCGATCAGCTCGTCGCGCTGCTGCGGGTTGACCTGACCCCGAATGCCGCGCTGCGGCGTCTCGCCGTAGTGGATGCGGCGGGCCTCCTCGGCAAAGCGCTCGCCGACGTCTTCGGTGTTGGCCATGACATGGCGCACCGCCCTCAGCCACATCGCCTGCAAGTCGGCCACCTGCACCTCGGTGCCGGGTATCGCGGGCTGCGCCGCGGCTGGCTTCGCGGGCACCGTCTGTTCCGGTTCACGTGCGCCCGACAGATTGAGGCGTGGCGCACTGGGCATGCGCGTGATCACGCTGTCGGCGCACAACGGGCATTGCAGCATGCCGCCGCCGTTTTGCTCCATGAACTCGTCATCCGAGGCAAACCACCCCTCGAAGCCGTGGCCGTTGGAACAACGCAGGTTGAGCACCTTCATGACAGGCGGATTATGACGACCCTGCCTCTAGGCAGTCGTGACCCAATGCAATGGCCAGGCGCCGCCGCGCCACTTCTGCAGCCACAACAGCGCAATCAGCGTCTTGGCATCGGTCAGCGTGCCGGCCCCCGCGGCCGCCTCGAGCTGCGCCTCGGTCATCAGCTCGAGTTCGATGAGTTCGCCGACGTCCAGCGCTCGCTCGCCGGCCTGCAGCCCGCGGGCAAACACGATGTGGACCACCTCGGTGGAATAGGCCATCGCGTTGTGCATCGTGCCGGCGATCGCCCATTCGCGTGCGCGGTAGCCGGTCTCTTCGATCAGCTCGCGCTGCCCGCACACCAGCGGTGACTCGCCAGCGTCGAGCTTGCCGGCCGGGAACTCCAGCATCACGCGCCCGACCGGGTAGCGGAACTGACGCTCGAGCACGAGGCGGCCATCGTCGAGGATCGGCACCACGACCACCGCGCCCGGATGGACCACGTACTCGCGCGTGGCCCGCGAGCCGTCGGGCATCTCGACCACGTCGCGGCGCACGTCGAGCAACGCGCCCTTGAACACCTGCGCGCCGGCGACGAAGGCCTCGAGCAGCTGCGGTGCCGTGCCGGCCTCAGGCGCCGTGGCACCGCGCGGCACCGGTGGATGGCGATCGCTCAACTGCTCAGGGCCTTCACGATCGCGTCGCGGCAGATCGCCATCAAGCCGCCAGGCAGCAGGCCCAACACGAGCACCGCGCCGCCGTTGATCGCCAGCAGCGCACTGACGCCGGTACCGGTGTGCACGCTGGGTGCACCAGCCGGCGCGGTATCGAAGTACATCACCTTGACGACGCGCAGGTAGTAGAACGCACCGATCAGCGACATCACCACCGCAAACACGGCCAACACGATGTACGGCGTGGACGCGGTCGTGACCAGTGCCTGCAGGATCGCCAGCTTGGCGTAGAAGCCCACCAGCGGCGGAATGCCGGCCAGCGAGAACATCAGCAGCGTCATCACGCCGGCCATCCACGGCGCCCGCTTGCCGAGGCCGGCGAGGTCGCTGATCTCATCGCTTTCGAATCCCTGGCGCGCCAGCAGCATGATCAGGCCGAAGGTGCCCAGCGTGGTCAGGACGTAGGTCACGATGTAGAACATCGACGAGCTGTAGGCATTGGCGGCCGACAGCGTGTTGGCGCCGACCACCGTGGGCGTGAACCCGAGCAACATGAAGCCCATCTGCGCGATGGTGGAGTACGCCAGCATGCGCTTCAGGTTGTTCTGCGCGATCGCCGCCAGATTGCCGAGCACCAGTGACCCCACCGAGAGCACGATCAGCATCTGTTGCCACTCCACGGCGATGCCGCTCAGGCCCTCGACCAGCAGGCGGATCGTGATGGCGAACGCGGCGAACTCGGGCGCCCCGCCGATCATCAGCGTGACCGGCGTCGGTGCGCCGTGGTACACGTCGGGCACCCACATGTGGAACGGCACCACGCCGAGCTTGAACGCCAGGCCGGCGACGACGAAGACCACGCCGAAGCTCAGCACTTCCTGGTTGATCTGGCCCTTGTTGATGGCACTGAAGGCGTCGGGAATCGTCAATGTGCCGGTGGCGCCATACATCATCGACAGGCCATACAGCAGGAAGCCGCTGGCCAGCGCGCCGAGCACGAAATACTTCATCGCCGCTTCGGTGGCGATCGCATGGTCGCGGCGCAGCGCCACCAGCGCGTAGAGCGACAGGCTCATCAACTCCAGGCCGAGGTAGACCATGAGGAAGTTGTTGGCCGCGTTCATCACGAAGATGCCGAGCAACGCGAACAGTGCCAGCGTGAAGAACTCGCCCTTGAGCATGTCGCGCGACGCGATGTAGGGCTGGGCGTAGGCGACCGTGAAGATCATCGCCACGCTGGCGAAGAACGACAGCAGGTGACCCATCGGATCGCTGACCACCATGTCCTGCATGGCATAGGGCACGTTGCTGTCGAGCAGCACCAGGTGCAGCGCGGCCACCACCACCAGCGTGAGCTGCGTCAGCCAGTAGGTCACGCGGCGGCGCGGATCTTCGACGTAGAGGTCGACCACCGCGATCACGCACGCCATCGTCAGCAGCACGATCTCGGGGACGACGACGCTCCAGTTCAAGGGGTTCATGGCGTCTGCCGTTTCAAGGGATCTTGGGCTGGGCCACGTGCTTGATCAGCTCGCCCACCGACACGTTCATCACGTCGGTGAACGGCTTGGGGTACACACCCATCCACAGCACCGCGATCGCCAGCACCGACAGCACCAGCAGCTCGCGCTTGTCCAGGTCGGCCAGCGCCTTGACGTCGCTGTTGGCCACGTCGCCGAAGTACACGCGCTTGACCATCCACAGCGTGTAGGCGGCACCGAACACCAGCGTGGTGGCCGCCAGGGCAGCCAGCCAAAAGTTGGTCTTGACGGTACCCAGGATCACCATCCACTCGCCGACGAACCCGCTGGTGCCCGGCAGGCCGCAGTTGGCCATCGCGAACAGCACCGCCAGCGCCGCGAACTTGGGCATTGTGTTCACCACCCCGCCATAGGCCGCGATCTCGCGCGAGTGCACGCGGTCGTACAGCACACCGATGCAAAGGAACATGGCGCCCGAGATGAAGCCGTGGCTGATCATCTGCACCAGGCCACCCGAGATGCCGAGGTCGCTGAAGATGAAGAAGCCGAGCGTGACGAAGCCCATGTGCGCGACCGACGAATAGGCGACCAGCTTCTTCATGTCGTTCTGCACCAGCGCCACCAGGCCGATGTAGACCACGGCGATCAACGACAGCGCGATGATGAACCAGGCCCATTCGCGGCTGGCGTCGGGCACGATCGGCAACGAGAAGCGCAGGAAGCCGTAGGCGCCGAGCTTCAGCATGATCGCCGCCAGCACCACCGAGCCACCGGTCGGGGCCTCGACGTGGGCATCGGGCAGCCAGGTGTGCACCGGCCACATCGGCACCTTGACCGAGAACGCCGCCAGGAAGGCGAAGAACAACCAGGTCTGCGCACCGCCGCGCAGCGGCAGCTTGTGCCAGGTGACGATGTCGAAGCTGCCGCCGCTCTTGAAGTACAGGTAGACCAGCGCCACCAGCATCAGCAGCGAGCCTGCCAGCGTGAACAGGAAGAACTTGAACGCCGCATAGACGCGTTTCGGTCCGCCCCACACGCCGATGATGATGTACATCGGAATCAGCGTGGCCTCGAAGAAGGAATAGAACAGCACGCCGTCGAGCGCGCTGAACACGCCGATCATCAGCCCC
>DATKJN010000740.1:0-4405 GCA_035543655.1 Burkholderiaceae bacterium
AAGTGCAGCGCCTCGCGATACTGGCCGAACGGATGCGGCAACTGGCGGCGGTTGACCCACTCGCGGTCGGCGCCGGTCAAGCCGTAGAGCGCGGCATCGGGCGGCGGCAGCGCGCCCTGGGGATGCGCCGCCGACTCAGCCACGCGGCGCGCCACCAGTTCGGCATCGTGGTGCGTGGCCCAGCACTCGCCAGGGTGGGGCACCACCGCATCGATGTAGACCAGGTGCTTCAGAATGGCCGGCCGGCGCGCCAGCAGCCGATCGGCGGCGCCGGTGATGGGCAGGCCGCCGTAGCTGTGGCCCACCAACACCACATCGTCCAGCTCTTCGCACGTGATGAGGTTCACCACGTCGGTGACGTGCGTATCCAGCGTGATGTCGCGCGACAGCAGGTGCGCGCGCTCGCCGACGCCGGTGAGCGTGACGGCGAACACATCGTGCTGGGCGGCACGCAGCGCCGGCATCACACGCGACCAGCACCACGCACCGTGCCAGGCGCCATGGACCAAGACGAAGGTCGCCATGCTTGGGCTCTAGCTCAACGTGACGCGCGCGAACTTGCGCTTGCCCACCTGCACGACAAAGGTGCCGGCGGCGATCTTGAGCGCCTTGTCGCTGACCACGGCGCCGTCGATGCGGACACCGCCCTGATCCACCAGGCGCAATGCCTCGCTGGTCGACGGCGCGAGCCGCGCCTGCTTCAGCAGCTGGCCGATCGCCAGCGGCGCGCCGGCAAGCACGATGGCCTCGATCTCGTCGGGCACGCCGCCGCGGGCGCGCAGTTCGAAGTCGGCGGCCGCGGCATCCGCCGCCGCGGCGCTGTGGAACCGCGTGGTGATCTCGCGCGCCAGAAGCACCTTGGCGTCCTTGGGGTTGCGGCCTTGTTCGACTTCGCGCTTGAGCGCCGCGATGTCCGCTGCCGAGCGAAAGCTCAGCAGTTCGTACCAGCGCCACATCAGCGTGTCGTTGATCGACAGCACCTTGGCGTACATCGTGTTGGCGTCCTCGGTGATGCCGACGTAGTTGCCCTTGGACTTCGACATCTTCTCGACGCCGTCCAAGCCTTCGAGCAGCGGCATGGTCAGGATGCACTGCGGCTCCTGACCGTATTCCTGCTGCAGCTGGCGCCCGACCAGCAGGTTGAACTTCTGGTCGGTGCCGCCGAGCTCGAGGTCGCTCTTCAAGGCCACCGAGTCGTAGCCCTGCATCAACGGATAGAGAAACTCATGCACGCTGATCGGCGTGTTGGCGTCGAAGCGCTTGCGGAAGTCGTCGCGCTCCATCATGCGCGCCACGGTGTAGCGCGCCGCGAGCTGGATCATCCCGCGCGCGCCGAGCGGGTCGCTCCATTCGCTGTTGTAACGAACCTCCGCCTTGTCGATGTCCAGCACCAGACGGATCTGATCGAAGTAGGTCTTGGCGTTGGTCTCGATCTGTTCCCGGGTGAGCGGCGGGCGTGTGGTGTTGCGCCCCGATGGATCGCCGATCATCGACGTGAAGTCGCCGATCAGCGGGATCACGGTGTGACCCAGGTCCTGCAGCTGGCGCATCTTGTTGAACACCACCGTGTGGCCGAGATGCAAGTCGGGCGCAGTCGGATCGAGGCCGAACTTGATGCGCAGCGGCCGTTGGGTGTCGGCGCTGCGGGCGAGTTTTCTTTGCCACTCCGCCTCTGGCAGCAATTCCTCGCAGCCGCGCAAGGTGACGGCCAATGCTTCACGCACAGCGTCGGTAATCGGGTAATTGGGCGCAGTCGACATTGGAAACGTCCAGGGGCAGTGCGTGCTATTGCGCAGGTTGCAGATTTGCGGGTCGGTATACTCCCGAGGCAGTCGGGCGCAACGCGCGGTAGCGCCCGCTCACTTCAACCGAACGTCGAGGCGCGGAACGCCGCGGCGATTGTAGGGGTCACACCCCGGCGGGCGCGGGAACGCGCCGTGCTCTCGATGGCGCCGAGTCGGGCGCCGGCTGTTGATGGACTTGAAACGTTGGGACTCGCTGAATCCGCACAGGCTCTGGCCATCCGCACCGCCCATTGCGCCGCGGACGCGTTGCATCGCCATCGCAAGGGCGTGGCGACCTTGAGTTCCTTGCTGCTGGCGGGCACAGCGATCACTGCTTTCGGCATCGCGCCGATGGCACCCGATGCCGCGCAACTGCCGCGGCGCCAGATCACCGAAGCCATCGACCCCCCGGGCCTGCCGGCGCAACTGCTGGCCTTGGCGTCGCATGACCTGGTGCTGTCGCGCGCCGACCAGACTCGGGCCGGCGACAACGCCGAATCGATCCTGCGACGGCTGGGCATCTACGAGCCGCAGCTGGCCACTTTCATGCGCCAGAACAACGACACGCGTCGCTTGTTCGAAGGCAGGCCGGGCAAGCAAATGCTGGCGCGGGTGGGCAGCGATGGCCGGCCGCTGGAACTGGTGGCGCGTTTCGCGCCACCCATCCCCGAGCAAGGCCACACCCACTTCACACGCCTGACGATCGAGCGCGTCGGCGACCAGTGGCGCGCCAACAGCGAGGTGGCCCCGCTCGGCACCCAGGTGCGCGTGGCCGGCGGCATGATCAAGACGTCGCTGTTCGCGGCCACCGACGAAGCCAAGTTGAGTGACTCGATCGCGATCCAGATGGTCGAGCTGTTCTCGGCCGACCTCGACTTCCACCGCGAGCTGCAACGCGGCGACACGTTCAGCGTGGTTTACGAATCGCTCAGCGCCGATGGGCAGCCTGTGACCTGGGCCGAAGAAACCGGCCGCGTGCTGGCGGCGGAGTTCCAGAATGGCGCCAAGGTGCACCAAGTGATGTGGTACGCCGACGGCAACGGCAAGCCGGGCTACTACGGGTTCGACGGCCAAAGCCGTCGGCGCTCCTTCCTGGCCAGCCCGCTCGCGTTCTCGCGCGTGACCTCGGGTTTCTCGATGCGCATGCACCCGATCCTGCAGTCGTGGCGCCGCCACCTCGGCGTGGACTATGCGGCACCCGCAGGCACCGAGGTTCGTGTGGTCGGCGACGGCATCGTCGACTTCGCCGGTTGGCAGAACGGCTACGGCAACGTGGTGCAGATCGCGCACGGCAGCGACCGCATCACGCTGTATGCGCACCTGAGCCGCATCGATCTCAAGCTCGGCCAGCGCGTGGAACAAGGACAGCGTGTCGGCTCGGTCGGCGCCACCGGCTGGGCCACCGGACCGCATCTGCACTTCGAGTTTCGCCTGCGCGGCCAGCACCAGGATCCGACGCGCATGGCGCGCAACTCGGACCCGCTGTCGATCGTTGGGGCCAATCGCGCCCGCTTCGAAGAGACTGTACGCGCGGTGCAGCGCCAACTCGACATCGCCGAGACGCTGCGCGACTCGCCCGGGCAGGGCGAGTGACCATCTGACGCGTCGCCCGGCATGAGCCTGTTCCTGGGCCTGATGTCGGGCACGTCACTCGACGGCATCGACGGTGTGGCCGCCTCCTGGCCCGACGATGACGCGCCGGCGATGCAGGTCTTGGCCCACGTCCACCAACCGTTCGAGGCGACGCTGCGCGACGAACTGATGGCGTTGAACCAGCCCGGCGCCGATGAGCTCGAACGCAGCGCACGCGCAGCCAACGCCCTGGCTCGCGCCTACGCAAGCGTCGTGCGGGTGGTGCTGGAGCAATGCCAGCTGCCCGCGGCCCAGGTCCGAGCCATCGGCGCGCACGGCCAGACCGTGCGCCATCGGCCCGATGCACCGGGCGGTGGATACACGATCCAGCTGCTCAACGGCGCCGTGCTGGCCGAAGCGAGCGGCATCGACGTGGTGTGCGACCTGCGCAGCCGCGACGTCGCCGCCGGCGGACAAGGCGCACCCCTGGTGCCGGCCTTCCATGCCGACCGCTTTGGAGCCCCCGGCGAGGCCCGGGCGGCGCTGAACGTCGGCGGCATCGCCAACCTCACGCTGCTGCACACCGACGGCCGAGTCGGTGGTTTCGACTGCGGGCCGGGCAATGTGCTGCTCGACGCCTGGGCCGTGCGCCACCGCGGGGTGGCGTATGACGAAGGCGGGCGCTGGGGCGCGCTAGGTACCGTCGACCCCGGACTCCTGCGCCAACTGCTCGGGGAACCCTACCTGCATCGCCCGCCACCCAAGAGCACCGGCCGGGACCTCTTCAACGCTGGTTGGCTCGACGCCGAACTCGCACGTGCCGGTCGGCGTGTCGCCGAGGTCGACGTGCAGGCGACGCTGGTCGAGTTGACGGCACGCGCCGCGGCGGATGCACTGACTCAGCACCTGCCCGACGCGCGGCGTTTGATCGTGTGCGGGGGCGGCGCCTACAACGGCCTGTTGATGGCGCGCCTGGCCGCGTTGGTGCCCTCGGTCCAGGTCCAGACCAGCGATCAACACGGCTTGCTGGCACAACAGGTGGAGTCGGT
>DATKJN010000741.1:0-5401 GCA_035543655.1 Burkholderiaceae bacterium
TCAGACTTGCAGGCGCTCGCGCAGCGCGCGCAAGGCATCGGCGAGGGGCACCTTGCTGGCAACGGCGTCGCGCCGTCCCTGAATCTCGATCTGGCCTTCTTTCAAGCCACGCTCCGATACGACCACCCGATGTGGCACGCCGATCAACTCCCAGTCGGCGAACATCCCGCCCGGGCGTTCACCACGATCGTCGAGGATCGTGTCGATACCAAGTGCCTCGAGCTGATCGTGCAGGTGCGTGGCGGCCTGGCGCACGTCGTCGCTGCGGTCGTAGCCGATCGGGCAGACCACGACGAGAAAAGGCGCCATCGCATCGGGCCAGACGATGCCGCGTTCGTCATGACCCTGTTCGATCGCTGCGCCCAGGATTCGCGTGACGCCGATTCCATAACAGCCCATCTCCATCAGCTGTGGCTTGCCCGCTTCGTCGAGGTAGGTCGCGTTCATGGCCTTGCTGTACTTGGTACCCAGATAGAACACATGGCCCACTTCGATGCCGCGCTGAATCGCCAGCACGCCCTTACCGTCAGGCGACGGATCGCCCGCCACGGCGTTGCGGATGTCGGCCACGACATCGGGCTCGGGCAGGTCGCGTCCCCAGTTGACGCCGGTGTAGTGGAACCCATCGTCATTGGCGCCGCAGATGAAGTCGGCCATGTGCGCGACGGTGCGATCGGCCACCACCTTCACGGGCTTGCTGGTGGCGATCGGGCCGAGGTACCCGGGCTTCGTGCCGAAGTGGGCTTCGATCTCCGACACGGTCGCAAAGCGAAAGCCGTCTTTCAGTCCGGGCACCTTGCCAGCTTTGATTTCATTGAGCGTGTGGTCGCCTCTGATCAGCAACAGCCAGATCGTGGTCGCCACGACAGACCCATCGTCCTTGCGGGTGTCGGTGGCGAGGACGAGGGACTTCACCGTAGTCGACAACGGCACCGACAGCAGCTGAGCCACGTCTTCACACGTGCTTTTGCCTGGCGTCGGCGTCTTGGTCAGCGGCGCGCTCGGCGCGGCACGCGAAGGCAGCAGAGGCACCCCTTCGGCCAGTTCGACGTTGGCTGCGTAGTCGCTGGTGGGGCAGTACACCAGTGCGTCCTCGCCGGTATCGGCGATCACCTGAAACTCATGCGATGCGTCGCCGCCGATCGCGCCCGTGTCGGCTGCCACGGCGCGATACTGAAGACCGAAACGATCGAAGATGCGCTTGTAGGCCGCGAACATGACTTGGTAGCTCTTCAGCGCCGACGCTTGATCGCGATCGAACGAGTAGGCGTCCTTCATCGTGAACTCGCGTCCGCGCATCAATCCGAAGCGCGGACGTCGTTCGTCGCGGAACTTGGTTTGGATGTGATAGAAATTGCGAGGAAGCTGACGGTAGCTGCGCAGTTCCTGCCGCGCGATATCGGTGATGACCTCTTCGCTGGTGGGCTGGACGACAAAGTCCCGTTGATGGCGGTCTTTCACCCGCAGCAGTTCCGGGCCGTAGGCCTGGAAGCGACCGGACTCCTGCCAGAGTTCGGCCGGCTGGACGACCGGCATCAGCAGTTCGATGGCGCCAGCCGCGTTCATCTCCTCGCGGATGATCGCTTCGACCTTGCGGATCACCCGCAGTCCCATCGGCATGTAGCTGTAGATGCCAGCGCTCAGACGCTTGATCAGGCCTGCGCGCATCATGAGCCGATGGCTCACGATCTCGGCATCGGCGGGTGCCTCTTTGAGGGTGGCAACGAAGTAACGCGTCGCTTTCATGGCATGAGGCCGGCGGATCCCACACATGCGGGAAAGCGAGGTTCATGCCCCTTGCGCCGCCGATGCAATAATGAAATCAGTTCACGATTCGGGATTCGATTATGCTCGACCGAGAGGGCTTCAGGCCCAACGTCGGCATCGTCCTGCTCAACTCGCGCAACCAGGTTTTCTGGGGCAAAAGGTTGCGCACCCACTCCTGGCAGTTTCCGCAGGGAGGCATCAAGTACGGCGAGTCGCCAGAGCAGGCGATGTTCCGCGAGCTGTATGAAGAGGTGGGCCTCAAGCCCGAGCATGTGCGCATCCTGGCGCGCACGCGCGATTGGCTGCGCTACGAAGTTCCTGACCACTACATCCGCAAGGACGCGCGCGGACACTACCGCGGCCAGAAGCAGATCTGGTACCTGCTGATGCTTGTCGGCCGCGACAGCGACCTCGATCTGCGCGCCAGCAGCCACCCAGAGTTCGACGCTTGGCGATGGAATGATTACTGGGTGCCGCTCGAGATGGTGATCGAGTTCAAGCGCGGCGTCTACGAACTCGCGCTCACCGAACTGTCGCGGTTCTTGCCACGCGTCGCGCATCACACGCGTTATTTGCGTGCCGGCATCCGCGGGCGCGCACGAGATCAGTTGGGCGATCCGGCGTTCGATGAACAAGTGCCGGCATGCACACCCGTCGCCACGCCGATCGACGCGACACCTTCGGTGGCGCAAGACGCAGACCCGCAGAGCCCCGAAGCGCCCTAACTTCGGATCATGTTGTCGCGGTGAATCAGCTCGGGCCCGTTGGAGTAGCCGAGTACCGAGTCGATTTGCGATGACGGCTTGCGCGCGATCATGCGCGTCTCGCCGGCCGCGTAGTTGGCCAGCCCTCGAGCCACTTCGCGACCATCCGGCGCGCGCACGGCGATCACTTCGCCGCGCACAAACTGACCTTCGACGGCCACAACGCCCACCGGCAGCAGACTCTTGCCTTCGTCGAGCAACTTCGCGCACGCCCCGGCGTCCACCGTGACGGACCCGCGCAACTGCAAGTGATCGGCCATCCATTGTTTGCGAGCCGCGAGCTTGGCCGTCCTGGCGTGCAACCACGTGCCGATGGCCTCGCCTCTGGACAAGCGCAGCAACACGTCGGGTTCACGGCCCCACGCGATCACGGTGTCAGCTCCGCTGCGTGCCGCGCGCTTGGCAGCCAGCACCTTGGCAATCATCCCGCCGCGGCCCATTGAAGAACCGCTACCCCCGGCCATGCTCTCGAGTGTTGCATCGCCGGCATCGGCGGTCGTAATCAGGCGCGCACCCGAATCCTTTCGCGGATCACTCGAATACAGACCCGCCTGGTCGGTGAGGATCACCAGGGCATCGGCTTCGACGAGGTTGGCAACCAGCGCGCCCAGTGTGTCGTTGTCGCCGAACTTGATCTCGTCAGTGACGACCGTGTCGTTCTCGTTGATCACCGGCACGACCTTGAGCGCCAGTAGTGCCAACAGTGTCGAGCGCGCGTTGAGGTAACGCTCGCGGTCCGCCAAGTCGGCGTGTGTCAACAACACCTGCGCACTGCGCAAGCCGTGTTCGGACAGCTTGGTCTCGTACATCTGGGCCAGACCCATCTGACCCACCGCTGCAGCGGCCTGCAGTTGATGAATTTGCTCGGGTCGCGTGCCCCAACCGAGCCGCTTCATGCCTTCGACGATAGCCCCGCTGGACACCATGACGACTTCGCGCCCTTCATGCGCCAACGCAGCCATCTGGCGGCACCAGTTGCCAATGGAGACGGGGTCGACGCCCCGTCCTTCGTTGGTGACCAAACTGGAACCCACCTTGACGACGATGCGGCGCGCGGCGTGCAAAGACGTGTTCATTGCGCAGCCGGTGTGCTGGATGAGGAAAATCGCGCGTCAACCGGGTCGGCGCGAGGTGCGCGGGCCGCGTCCACGTGAGCCCAAGTGGCTTCCAGCAAGGGCTTCAAGCCCTCACGCGCCAGCGCAGAGACCAGGAACACGGGACCGCGGGAACGCATGCGCCGAGAGAACTCGCGCACAAGGACATCGCGGTGTTCCTGCGGAACCATATCGACCTTGTTCAGCACCAGCCATCGCGGCTTGCGGTAGAGCACCTCATCGTACTTGCGCAACTCGGCCAGCACGGCTTTCGCTTGGTGGACCGGATCGACCGAATCGTCCATCGGTGCCACATCGACCACGTGCCAAAGCAATCGGGTGCGCTGAAGGTGGCGCAAGAACTGATGCCCGAGGCCAGCGCCCTCTGCCGCGCCTTCAATCAGCCCGGGTATGTCCGCCACCACGAAGCTGCGGCTCGGTCCGGTGCGCACCACGCCCAAATTGGGATGCAACGTGGTAAAGGGGTAGTCAGCAATCTTCGGACGCGCGTTGGAGATCGCTGCGATCAAGGTCGACTTGCCGGCGTTGGGCATGCCGAGCAGGCCGACGTCAGCCAACACACGAAGCTCCAGGCGCAAGCGGCGCTGTTCGCCCGGCCATCCTGGTGTCTTCTGGCGCGGCGAACGATTGGTGCTGGTCTTGTAGTGCAGGTTGCCAAACCCGCCGTCGCCCCCTTTGGCCAGCACCACCCGCTCCCCCGGTTGCAGCAACTCGGCCAGCACGCTCTCAGTCGCGAGATCGGTCACGATCGTGCCGACCGGCATGCGCAGTTCGACGTCGTGGCCCGCGGCACCATATTGATCCGCTCCCCGCCCTGGCTCGCCGCGGCCAGCCTCGTGGCGCCTGGCGTATCGGTAGTCGATCAGCGTGTTCAGACTGGCGTCGGTCACCGCGATCACGTTGCCCCCACGCCCGCCGTCACCACCATCCGGCCCGCCCATGGGCACGTGCTTTTCGCGCCGAAAGCTGGCGCAGCCCGCACCTCCGTTGCCTGCGGCAATATCGATCACCACCTCATCGACGAACTTCATGGCATCAGAGTGGGTCTAGAAACGAAAAAGCCCCGGCGCGCCGGGGCTTGTCTGCCACTTCGGCACGATGGGGCGTGGTCAGGACGGCTCGACCGTCACGGTCTGGCGGCGCTGCGGGCCTTTGATCGCGAAGCCGACGCGGCCTTCCACCAACGCGAACAGCGTATGGTCCTTGCCGGTGCCAACATTGGTGCCGGCATGAAACTTCGTGCCACGCTGGCGCACGATCACCGATCCTGCGGGAATGACCTGCCCGCCGAAAACCTTGACGCCGAGCATCTTCGGCTGAGAGTCGCGGCCATTTCGGGTGGAGCCGCCGCCCTTCTTCTGTGCCATGTGATGATCCTGTCGTGCGAGGTCACGCCGTGACGGCGCCGATCTCCAACTCGGTGTACGCCTGCCGATGGCCGCCGTGCCGCTGGTAGTGCTTGCGACGGCGCATCTTGAAAATTCGCACCTTTGGGTGCAAGCCCTGGGCAACCACTTTCGCCGTGACGCTGGCTCCAGCGAGCAGCGGAGAGCCCGTCTTCAGGTCCGCGCCTTCGCCGACCGCCAGTACTTGGTCCAGCACGACATCCTGGCCGACATCGCCGGCAATCTGCTCGACCTTGAGTCTGTCGCCTGCGGCAACCTTGTACTGCTTGCCCCCAGTCTTGATCACGGCGTACATCTGCGCCCTCTGGCTGAATTGATGCTTGATGCCGCCCAGTTCACTCGTGGGATA
>DATKJN010000742.1:0-5559 GCA_035543655.1 Burkholderiaceae bacterium
GAACACGAAGCTGTCGCTGAAGGTCCAGTGCCAGGGATATTCCTTCCAGTTGAGGAACACCATGAAGTCGGGCATGTCGGCCTTGTACTGGCCGTCGCGCCCGATCTGGCGCATGAGGTACATGCCCATCGCGTAGCCGCCGAGCGCGAAGAACAGGCCGTGGCCGAGCGACAGGATGCCGGTGTAGCCCCAGATCAGGTCCATCGCCAGCGCACAGATCGCGTAGCAAAGGATCTTGCCGGCCAGGCTGACGGTGTAGTCGCTGACGTGCAATGCGCTGTCGCTTGGCACTGCGAGGTTGAGCACAGGGATGCCGATGGTGATCACCAGGACCACGGCGATCACCGCAGTCCAGCCGGTGGCGCCGAGCAGCAGGCCGCGGCGCGGTTGCAGGTTGAGCGGGGTGGGAAGGACGGCGCTCATGCGTGCGACGAGTTGAGCGAGGCAAAGCCGCGGCCGGGTATGCGCCGGCGCTCGTGTGCAGCGGTCGGCCCTGCGGGCCGACTCCCTTCCGGTCCTCGATCGCATGGCCCACGTCGAAACTCGCTGCGCTCACTTCGTTCGCTATGCTCGAACAGTCGACGCGAGTCAGATGTTGAAGCGCGCGCTGCGCGCGCGCGGCCATGCGCCCTGCGGTCCTCAGCGCCGCACAATGTCGCTGCCGGCGCACACCCGACCGCGGCTTTGCCAGCACCACTGAGGTAGTCGACGAACACCTCGATGGTGCTGCGCGGTGGGCGATACCCGGCGGGGGCGACTTGTGGCGCGGCGAGAAGCACAGCAGCGCAAGGGGGAGTCCGGCGCCGCAGGCGACGGATCGGCGAGAAGCCATGAGGCAGCGGCGCGTTCAGCGCCGCTGCGAGCGGCATCGCAGCCGCCCTTGCGATGCGAGCATCGCAGCGAAGTCGGCGCGCAGCGCCGACCGCGACAGTAGGAGCCACCATCGGGTCCCGCTCACCGCGCCGCGCCAACAGCCCAACATCCATCCTAGGCCTCCGCGCTCCGCCCCTTCACCGCGAACAGCCCTTGCGGCCGCTTCTGGATGAAGACGACGATGAACACCAGCACCATGATCTTGGCGAGCACCGCGCCGGCGAAGCCCTCGAGGAACTTGTTGATCACGCCGAGGCCGAGCGCGGCGACCACCGTGCCGGTGAGCTGGCCGACGCCGCCGAGCACGACCACCATGAACGAGTCGACGATGTAGCTCTGGCCCAGGTCGGGCCCCACGTTGCCGACCTGGCTCAACGCGCAGCCCGCGAGGCCTGCGATGCCGGCGCCAAGTGCGAACGCGGCCATGTCGACGCGCGCGGTGTTGACACCCACGCAAGAGGCCATGCGGCGGTTCTGCGTCACGCCGCGCACGAACAGGCCGAGCCGCGTGCGCGCGATCAGCCACGCCATGCCGGCCAGCACCAGCGCCGCGAACACCAGGATCGCGATGCGGTTGTACGGCAGCGTGAGGTTGGGCAAGACCTGCACGCCGCCCGACAACCAGCTCGGGTTCTCGACACCAACGTTCTGCGCGCCGAAGGTCGTGCGCACCGCCTGCATCAGCACCAGGCTGATGCCCCAGGTGGCCAGCAGCGTTTCGAGCGGCCGGCCGTAGAGCCAGCGGATCACGCTGCGCTCGAGGATCACGCCGACCAGCGCCGAGGTGAGAAACGCGATCGGGATGGCGACGATCACATAGGCGTCGAAGACGCCCGGGAAATAGGCCCTGAAGACGTTCTGCACCACATACGTCGCGTAGGCGCCGATCATCATCAGCTCGCCATGCGCCATGTTGATCACACCCATCAGGCCGTAGGTGATCGCCAGGCCGAGTGCGACCAGCAGCAGGATCGAACCCAGGCTGGCGCCGGTGAACAGCAGGCCGAGGCGCTCGCCCCATGCCAGGCGCGACTGCACCGCGTCGAGCGAGGCCTGGATCGCCGCCTTCACCTGCGGATCGCTCTCGGCGCCCAGGCGCTCGAGCAGCAGCGATCGCGTGGCCGGCTCGTGGCTCTCGGCCAGCGCCTTGGCGGCGGCGACGCGCTTGTCCTTGTCGGCCGACGAAATCAGCACCGCCGACTTGAGCACGCCGAGTTGGGCCTTCAGCGCCGCATCGGATTCCTGCGCCTCGGCTTTCTCGAGCAACACCAGCTTGCCTTCGTCGACCTGGTCTCTGAGATCGCCGATCGCCTTCGCGCGCAAGCCACGATCCGGCGAGAAGAGCGCGAGCGCGGCGAGCGCCGACTCCATCTCGCGCCGCATGCGGTTGTTGTTGACGACGTCTTCGGCGCCGTCGGGCAGCGCGGCCGCTGCGTTGGTGCCCGCTTCGACGGCCTTGCCATCGCGCACCACGTAGGCCTTGCCGCCGGCCACCTTCACTTCATCGGCCAGCACCGCTTGCAGGAACGGACCGAGCCCGGCATCCGCCGCAGCCACCGTCTCGTTCAGGGCCTTGATGCGATCGTCGCTGTCACCGGCCGCGATGCGCGCCGCCTGCTCGGGCGTGAGCGCCCACGCAGGCAGTGCGAGAAACGACAGACAAAGAAAGACCAGACGTAGCAACACGCACGCGCCTCAAGAGAGACCAGAACCAAGGGCGGCGTCAGCCCGCCCATTCAAGCGGACGCCGTGGATCCGGCTTTGCCGGTCCACTGGCGTCGCCCCCCTTGGGGGGAGGCGGCCGCTAGGCCGCTTCGGGGGGTTTTACTTTTTCTCCGGCTCGTCCTTCTTGCCCTTGTTCTCGGGAATGAACGGGCTCCACGGCTGCGCCTTCACCGGGCCGGGCGTCTTCCACACCACGTTGAACTGGCCATCTGCCTTGACTTCACCGATGAACACGCTCTTGTGCAGATGGTGGTTCTTCGGATCCATGGTGGACGTGATGCCCGACGGTGCCTTGAAGGTCTGACCGGCCATCGCCGCGATCACCTTGTCGGTGTCGGTGGTCTTGGCCTTCTCGACCGCCTGCTTCCACATGTAGATGCCGATGTAGGTGGCTTCCATCGGGTCGTTGGTCAGCGCCTTGTCCTTGTGGCCGGCGATGCCCTTGGCCTTGGCATAGGCGGTCCACTTCTTGATGAAGTCGTCGTTGGCGGGCGCCTTGATCGACTGGAAGTAGTTCCACGCGGCCAGGTGGCCCACCAGCGGCTTGGTGTCGACGCCGCGCAGCTCTTCTTCGCCGACCGAGAACGCCACCACCGGCACGTCGGTGGCCTTCAGGCCCTGGTTGCCGAGTTCCTTGTAGAACGGCACGTTGGAGTCGCCGTTGATGGTGGACACCACCGCGGTCTTCTTGCCCTCGGAGGAGAACTTCTTGATCTTGGCGATGATGCTCTGGTAGTCGGCGTGGCCGAACGGGGTGTACTCCTCCATGATGTCGGCCTCGGCGACACCCTTGCTCTTGAGGAACGACCGCAGGATCTTGTTGGTGGTGCGCGGGTACACGTAGTCGGTACCCAGCAGCACCCAGCGCTTGGCGTTGCCGCCGTCCTTGCTCATCAGGTATTCCACCGCGGGAATCGCCTGCTGATTGGGCGCCGCACCGGTGTAGAACACGTTCTTGCTGAGCTCTTCGCCCTCGTACTGCACCGGATAGAACAGCAGCGAGTTCAGCTCTTCATACACCGGCAGCACGCTCTTGCGCGACACGCTGGTCCAGCAGCCGAAGGTGACCACCACCTTGTCCTTGCTGATCAACTGGCGCGCCTTCTCGGCGAACAACGGCCAGTTCGATGCCGGGTCGACCACCACCGGCTCGAGCTTCTTTCCCAACACGCCGCCCTTGGCGTTGATTTCTTCGATGGCCATCAGCACGGTGTCTTTCAGCACCGTCTCCGAGATCGCCATCGTGCCCGACAACGAATGCAACACGCCGACCTTGATGGTCTCTTGCGCGTGAACGGGCAGCGCCATCGCACCCGACAGCGCCACAGCAACGCTCAGCGACTTGAGCGCGAAACGACGATCCATTTGAGTCTTCTCCTGTTGTGCCCGAGGCGGGCGTGTGTTCCTCGGGCACAACGGATCGCAAGCGCCGTGCCAGCGCCGGCACCTCGCATGCACCGTGTTGGCGGCACTGTTTCGGCGCTGTGACGCTCGTTTGTGGTGCGTTGTGCGCGCGAAGCCAGCAGCCAGCCCCGGCTTTAGTGCATGGCATGGTCATTGCGAGCGCCGGGGCACAATGCGCCGCTCGAGGCCGCAACCGCCCGCAACCGCCCCATGGACCTGACGCCGCGCGAGAAGGACAAGCTGCTGATCTTCACCGCCGCATTGCTCGCTGAACGGCGGCGCGCGCGGGGGTTGAAGCTCAATCACCCGGAGGCCGTGGCCCTGATCACCGCCGCCATCATGGAGGCCGCGCGCGACGGCAAGACGGTGGCGCAACTGATGAGCGCAGGCAAGACAGTGCTGTCACGCGCCGATGTGATGGACGGCGTGGCGGAGATGATCCCCGAGATCCAGGTCGAGGCCACGTTTCCCGATGGCACAAAACTGGTGACCGTGCACCAACCCATCGCATGAGGAGTGATCGCATGAAACCCCTGTTGGGCACGCTCGCGCTCGCCGCGTCGCCGCTGGCGCTTGCGCACCAA
Source organism: Burkholderiaceae bacterium (assembly GCA_035543655.1). GTDB lineage: Bacteria > Pseudomonadota > Gammaproteobacteria > Burkholderiales > Burkholderiaceae_C > JAEUPI01. The sequence continues at coordinate 4,587 of DATKJN010000742.1, forward strand.
GGCCACGGCATGGATGCAGTCCACTGGCACGCCACCGACACGCTCGGCTTCATCGTGCTCGCGGTCGCGGCCGGTCTGGTGCTGTGGGCGATCCGCCGGAAGTGAATCGATGATTCCTGGCGAGTTGCTCACCGACAGCGGCGACCACGCGCTGAACCCCGGCCGCCGCACGATCACGCTGGTGGTGGAAAACAGCGGCGACCGGCCGATCCAGGTGGGTTCGCACTATCACTTTGCAGAGACCAACGGTGCGCTGAAGTTCGACCGCGCCGCCGCACGCGGCATGCGACTGAACATCGCCTCTGGCACCGCCGTGCGGTTCGAGCCCGGCCAGCAGCGCACGGTGGAACTGGTGGACTACGCCGGCGCACGTGCGGTGTACGGCTTTCGCGGCGATGTGCAAGGGAAACTCTAGATGGCCACGATCGGACGACGCGCCTATGCCGAGATGTTCGGCCCCACTGTGGGCGACCGCGTGCGGCTGGCCGATACCGAGCTGGTGATCGAGGTCGAACACGACCACACACTGAAGGCCGGCGGATACGGCGACGAGGTGAAGTTCGGCGGCGGCAAGACGATCCGCGACGGCATGGGCCAAGGGCAGGCGATCAACGGCCCCGGCGCGCACGAAGCGGCCGACTGCGTCATCACCAATGCGCTGATCGTCGACCACTGGGGCATCGTCAAGGCCGACATCGGCATCAAGCGCTCGCGCATCGCGTGCATCGGCAAGGCCGGCAACCCCGACGTGATGAGCGGCGTCGACATCGTGATCGGCCCCGGCACCGAGATCATCGCCGGCGAAGGTTCGATCGTCACGGCCGGCGGCATCGACAGCCACATCCACTTCATCTGCCCGCAGCAGATCGACGAAGCGCTGGCCTCCGGCGTCACGACCATGCTCGGTGGCGGCACCGGCCCCGCGACCGGCACGTTGGCGACGACTGCCACACCGGGTCCCGAGCACATGCGT
>DATKJN010000743.1:0-4599 GCA_035543655.1 Burkholderiaceae bacterium
GGCGAGCAGGCCGTGCTGCGCTGGCAGGTCACTTGCGAGCGCGAAGGCACGCAACTGTCGCAGCCGCTGCCGCTGGTGGCCGCACGCCAGCGCCACGAGGCGCATCTGCAGCGCGACGCCAGCGGCCGCTGCCGCCTGCACAGCTCGAACCCGATGATGGACCGCTGGCTGCACCGCTCGGGCTCCGACCTCGACATGCTGACCACGGCGCTGCCGACCGGACCGTTTCCGTTCGCCGGCGTGCCGTGGTACTGCACCACCTTCGGCCGCGATGCGTTGTTTGCCGCGCACCAGTGCCTGTGGCTGCAACCCGAGCTGACGCGTGGCGTGCTCGCGTTCCTGGCCTCGACGCAGGCCACCGAGACCGACCCCAGCACCGACGCCGAGCCGGGCAAGATCCTGCACGAGGCGCGCGGCAGCGAGATGGCGGCCACGCGCGAGGTGCCGTTCGCGCGCTACTACGGCTCGGTCGATGCGACGCCGCTGTTCGTCGTGCTGGCAGCCGCCTACTGGCGGCGCACCGCCGACCTGGAATTCATCCGCTCGATCTGGCCGCACATCACCGCGGCGCTGCAATGGGTCGACCGCTACGGCGATCACGACGGCGACGGCTTCGTCGAGTACGCGCGCAAGAGCGTCGACGGCCTGATCCAGCAAGGCTGGAAGGATTCGCACGATTCGGTGTTCTATGCCGACGGCCGCATGGCGGCACCGCCGATCGCGTTGTGCGAGGTGCAAGGCTACGTGTATGCCGCCAAGCGCGGCGCCGCCGAGCTGGCGCAGGAGCTCGGCGAACATGCCGAGGCCAAGCGCTGGCAAGACGAGGCCGAGGCGCTGAAGCGGCAGTTCCAGCAGCGCTTCTGGTGCGAGCAGCTCGGCCTGTATGCGCTGGCGCTCGATGGCGACAAGCAGCCCTGTGAAGTGGCCTCGTCCAACGCGGGCCATGCGCTGTGGGCGGGGATCGCGGCGCCCGAACATGCCGCACGCATGGCGCGGCGGCTGCTCGAGCCCGACCTGTTCTCGGGCTGGGGTGTGCGCACGCTGGGCACGGGCGAGGCGCGCTACAACCCGATGTCGTACCACAACGGCTCGATCTGGCCCCACGACAACGCGGTGGTGTGCGAAGGACTGGCGCGCTATGGCCATGCCGATGCCGCACTGCAGATGCTCGGTGCCGCGTTCGGTGGCAGCCTGCACTTCGAAGGCAGCCGCCTGCCCGAGTTGTTCTGCGGTTTCCCGCGCCGCGCCGGCGAAGGCCCCACGCGTTACCCGGTGTCGTGTTCGCCGCAGGCGTGGGCCGCCACGGCCGTGTTCGGCATGCTGGCCGGCTGTCTGGGCGTGGAGTTCGAGGCCGCGCAGCGATGCGTGCGCATGCGTTCGCCGCGCCTGCCGCCGTTCATCGACTGGATGCGCGTGGAGGGTCTGCGCGTGGGCGACGCGCGCGTCGACCTGTTGCTGCAGCGCTACCGCGACAGCGTGGGCGTGGACGTGACCCGGCGCGACGGCGACATCGAAGTCGCGGTGGTGGTGTAGTTCGTCGCTGCGCGCCGCCTGCACTACAGTGCAGGCCATATCGTCTCTGACAAGGTCGCAGTGGACACCCCCAGCGTCGAACGCGACGCGCAGGCGTTGTACGACGAGCATGCGCGGCGCACGCGCTTTCGCTCGGCGCCGCCGCCGTCGGCCACCACGGTGCGGGCCGCGTACGACGTGCAGCGCGCCTACGTGGGGCTGCTGCGTCGTGACGATGGCGCGGTGGTGGGCTACAAGATCGGGCTCACGTCGCCGCGCATGCAAGCGATGTGCGGCATCGCGGAGCCGGTGTGCGGCGCGGTGCTGGCGCAGCGCGTGCATCGCAGCGGCGTGCGCCTCAAGCGCAGCGACCATGGCCGGCTGGGATTGGAGTTCGAGATCGCGGTGCGCATCGGCCGCGACACCGACACCGGTGCATCGGTGCCATACACGTTGGACACGGTGCGCGCGCATGTCGACGGCGTGTGCGCGGCGCTCGAGGTGGTGGACGATCGCCACGCCGACTACAGCGCGCTCGACGTGCGCGGCCTGGTCGCCGACAACGCCTGGAACGCCGGCGTCGTGCTGTCGGACTTCATCGGCGCGTGGCCCGATCTGCCGTCGGTGGAAGGGATCGTGCGTGTCAACGGCGAAGCGATCGATCGCGGCTTCGGCCGCGACGTGCTCGGTGACCCGCTGGGGGTCGTGGCCTGGCTGGCGAACCACCTGGCCGCACGCGGCGAGTGTTTGAGCGCCGGCCAGTTCGTGATGACGGGCAGCCTGGTGCCGACGCGTTTTCCCGCCGACAATGCCGACTACCGCTTCGACGTCGACGGCATCGGCTCGGTCTGCGCGACCGTGGCCGCCTGACGATGGCAACGCAGCGGGTGGAGGCTGGCATGCCATCGCGTTGGGCTTGGGTCGTCGCCGCGGCCGTGCTGTGGCTGGCCGCTGCCGTGCACGCGGCCGCGCTCACGCGCGAGCAGTCGCTGAAGGCGCTCGATCATCCCGACGCTGCCCAGCGCATCGAAGCCGTCGAGCGCCTCGGCGCCATTGGCCGCATGGCCGACGCCGACGCGCTCATGCCGCTGCTCGACGACGACGATGACGATGTGCGCAGCGCCGCCACCGATGCGATCTGGCAGGTCTGGTCGCGCTCCGGCGACGCGGCGATCGACAAGCTGTTCGCGCGTGGCGTCGAGCACATGCACCGGCAGGCGTTCGACGATGCGCTGAAGGTGTTCGACGAGATCGTGCGACGCCGGCCCGCATTCGCCGAAGGCTGGAACAAGCGTGCCACGGTGTATTTCCTGCTCGGGCAGAACGAACGCTCGCTGCTCGATTGCGACGAGGTGCTCAAGCGCAACCCGAAGCACTTTGGTGCGTTGTCGGGCGCGGGGCAGATCCATCTGCGCCTGGGGCATTTTCAGCAGGCGCTCGACTTCTTTCAGCGCGCGCTGCAGGTCAACCCCAACCTCGACGGCATCCGCGAGGCGATCCCGCTGATCGAGCACAAGCTGCGCGAAAAGGAGCGCAGCACGACGTGAGGGCGACTACTCCGGCGTGAGCGCCAGCCCCTTGACCAGGTCGAGCCAGACCGGCGCTTCGGTGTCGTAGAGCCGCTGCGAATCGTCCATCGTCATCGCCGGCTCGTCGAGGCCGAACTGCGCCATCATCGCCTGCACCTTCTCGCCCTTGCCGGCGGCCACCAGCAGCTCCGACAGCCGAGTGAGGATCGCCTTCGGCGTGCCGGACGGTGCGGCACAGCACTGAAAGCCGGTGAGCGAGAAGGCACGCGACACGGCGCCTTGCTCTTCGAAGGTGCCGACGCCGGGCAGCTTGGGCGAGCGCTTGCGCGAGATCGCCACCGCCTTGCCCTTGCCGGTCTGCAGGATGTTGGTCGCCGCACCGGTGCTGCCGATCGCGCCGTCGATCGACGCGCCACCGAGGTCGGTCCACATCGGCGCTTCGCCGCGGTAGTGCACCGGTTCGATCTTCAGGCCGTATTGTTTGTTGAGCTCGGCCACGGCGATGTGCGCGAACGAGCCGGCGGCATAGGTGCCGATGCTGGCCTTGTCGCTGCGTTTGGCGTGTTCGACGAACTCCTTGAGGTTGGTCGCGCCGGTGCGCGTGGCCGCCACCAGCGGCAAGCCGCCCGAGGGCATGATCGACACCAGCGAAAAGTCCTTCTCGGTGTCGTAGGGGATCGACTTGTACAGCACGCGGTTCATGATCATCGTGGTCGAGATCGTGAACATCAGCGTGTGGCCGTCGGGCGCGGCGCGCTTCACCTCGCCGGCCGCGATCGAGCCGCCGGCGCCGGCCTTGTTCTCCACGATCCACTGCTGCCCGGTCTGCTGCTGCACGTATTCGCCGTACAAGCGGGCGAACAGATCGGTCTGACCGCCGGCCGGATAACCCACCACGACGCGGATCGATTTGTTCGGCCAACTCTGCGCACGCGCAGCCAGCGCAAACCACGGCAGGCTGGCCGCGGCGCCGGCCCGGATCAGCAGACGGCGGCGCGAAAGCGGTGGGTTCTGCATCGCGTGTCTCCTCGTCAGATGCAGCAGTGAAGCGGTGCGGCCCACTCTACGCGCCGCGGCGACGGCGTGGCACTACGGTGTTTCCCGCGCTGCAACGCAGGTGACTGAAGGCATGTCGAGGCGGCACGCGCCGTCCACGCGATGCCGGGTTGGACATCGCGAGGCTGCTTGCAAAAGCAAAGCGGCGGCCCGCTGAAGGCCGCCGCCGTGGGAACCGCCGCGCTCAGTTGCCGCCGGCGAAGCAGTAGAAGCGGCCGGCGCCGCCAGTGCGCACCAGCGCCTCCTGGCTGCAACCCGCGCTCTGGTGCGAGAAGTTCCAGCTCTTGGACCAGTTGTCGTTCAGCGGGCCCGAGAGGTCGTGGTGGCCGACGATGGCGGAGCCGTCGCCGCTGCTGGTCCAGGCCTTGCACGTGGTGTCGGTCTGCGGCGCGAATGCGGTGCCGTCGGCGCGCGAGCCGGTGAGGATGTCGTGCTCGTTGGGTTGGTCGCCACGGCCCTTGACGACGACGCCCTTCTCGTCGAGTGCAGTGTTCTTGTTGAG
>DATKJN010000744.1:0-2838 GCA_035543655.1 Burkholderiaceae bacterium
CAGTTCGATCGGCAACGAGATCGTCTTCGATCGCCCTTCGACGCCGATCACCTTGACGCCCTGCACGATCAGCACCACGAGCGTGGCGCCGACCAGCAGCCACACCAACACGCGCAGGCTGGCTGCCACACGCGGCGGCAGGTGGGCGCCCACGGTGGCAATCAGGATGTGACGACCTTGCTTGAGCCCAACGCTGGCGCCCACGAAGGCCATCCAGATGAAGGCATAGGTGGCCGACTCCTCCACCCACGCAATCGGCCGGCCGAGCGCGTAGCGCGTGAACACCTGCACGGTGATCGCACCGACCATGAAGATGATCAATGCGATGCCGATGCCACGCTCGGCCACGCCGATCGCGTCGAGCAGGCGCTTGAAACGGCTCAGCATCGGCGTGGCAGCGTGCCGCTTCGAGGTCAGAGCTTCTGGATCTGCTCCCACAGGCCGCTGGACCAGGCGCCGTCCTTTTCCATCTTGGCCACGCCGTCCTTGGCGCGCTGCTGGATCGGCGCCTTGTCGATCGCTGTGACCTTGGCGCCTTCGGCGGCCATCTTGCGCACCACGTCCTCGGTTTCCTGCTGCGCGGCGCGGCGCGTGTTCTGCACGGCATCCTGCGCGCAGTCGCTCATCAGCTTCTGCATGTCGGCGGGCAGCGCCGAGTAGGCCTTGTCGTTGACGGTGATGTGCGCCGACGACATCAAATGGTCGGTGCGGATCACGTTGGTTGCCGCCTCGTGGAACTTGGCCGAGTAGGCCGACGAGATCGGGCCCTCGGCGGCCTCGACGACGCCGGTCTTCAGGCCGAGGTAGATCTCGCCCCAGGCAAGCCGCGACGGACGCGTGCCGAGCGTCTCCCACAGCGTGAGGTAGGTCTTGATCTCGGGCACACGCATCTTCACGCCGTTCAGATCGGCCAGCGCGCCGATCGGTTTTTTCGAGAACAGTATGCGCGGCTGCGTCGGCGCCGCGGCCAGGATGCGCAAGCCTTGCTCCTTGCGCAGCTTCTCCGCCATCGCGGCATACGTCGGGCTGTCGAGAAACTTCTGCATGTGGTCGGCGTCGCGGAAGGTGAAGCCCCAGGCCAGGATCGCGTAGTCCTTGACCCAGTTGGCGTACCAATCGAGCACGTCGCCGTAGATCTGCACCGAGCCTTGCATCATCTGCTCGATCACCTGCACGTCGCTGCCGAGCTGCTCACCCTGGATGAAGTTGACCTTCAGCTTGCCGGCGGCCTTGTCGTTGACGCAGGCAGTGAAGCGGATGTTCTGCCGGTCGAGGATCGAGCCGATGGCGTCCGAGCCGCCAAAGGTCAGCGCGACCTGCGCCTGGGACGCCGCGCCACAGAGCAGCGCCGTCGCCATCAAACACCAACGAAACGTCTTCATCGTCTTGTCTCCAGTTCGTTTCATGTGGGCTGGGCGCGCGGGGCGCTCGCCTGTTGCTCGAAATAGCGCCGTCCGAGCGCGGTCTGGTTCTCGTAGATCGAACCCTGGTTCTTCGCCGGCGGCAACGGCATGCGGATCGGGCACGCCACGGTGCGCGGCTCGACGATGGCCTCACCCACCAGCAGACGGCGGTTGAAATCGTCCCAGTCGCCGACGCCGAGCAGCGGAAACGCATCGGCCGCCGCGAACTCGTACAACAGCAGGTTGCGCGAGTGCGCCGAGCGGTTCTCGGCCGACCCGTGCACGGCCCGCACATGGTGGAACGAGCAAGACCCCGCGGGCGCTGTGAGCGCAGCGGCGCTACCGAAGTCGAGGTGGTGGCGCGCAGGATCGATGGCGCCACAGAAGTGACCGTCGCTGCCGTGGTGGTCGTGCGTCGGCCCGCGGTGGCTGCCGGGCAGCACGAGCAGCGGACCGTTTTGATCGGTGGCATCGTCGAGCAGCACGCCCACCGCCAACAAGTCGTCGTTGGTGTGCGGATAGAACGCCCAGTCCTGATGCCACTCCACCGGCGAGCCGTATTCCGGCGCCTTCAGGTTGAGCTTGGAGCCGTGCAGACGCACGCCGCTCGGCCCCAACAGCGCGGACAACACCGCCAGCAGCTTGGGCGAGCGCATGAAGTCGGCGAACACCGGGTGCACCAGGTGCGGCTTCTTGATGCGGCGCACGCGCGGCTGGGCCGGCGAATGCGTGGGCTCGAGGTCGTAGACATCGTCATGTGTGGCGACACCGCGCGCGCGCTCGATCAGCTCGGCCAGCACCTGTTTCATGCGCTGGCGTGTCACGTCGTCGAGCAGACCCTCGACCACGACGTAGCCGTCGCGGCGATAGCGCTCGATCAAAGCAGGGTCGGCGGCGCGGGCGGCGTCGGGCATGGGCACTCCGGAGGCGTGGATCGAGCGGAAATGATAGCGCTATCATTTCCATCGTCGAGGCCGGACGGCGGCGTGTCAAGCACACAATCCCTTCCCTTGGTACTGCGCCGCATGCCCACCCGCCGCCACAGCGCTCGAGTCGACGCCCCAGTCCGCATGGAGGACGTGGCGCGCGCCGCCGGCGTGTCGCCGATCACCGTGTCGCGCGCGCTCAACATGCCGGACAAGCTGGCACCGGCCACGCTGGCGACTGTGCAAGGAGCCATCGAACGCTTGCGCTACGTGCACAACCTGGCCGCTGGCACGCTGGCGTCCAACCGCAGCCGCATCGTGGCCGCCATCGTTCCGACCATTGCCAGCTCGATCTTCTCCGACACCGTCGAAGGCCTGTCGACGATGCTGGCCGCGCAGCGCTACCAACTGCTGCTCGGGCAGACCGGGTACCGCGACGATGAGGAATCGCGCTTGATAGATGCCTTCCTGGGCCGCCGTGTCGACGGACTGGTGCTGGTGGGCGTGCA
>DATKJN010000745.1:0-10583 GCA_035543655.1 Burkholderiaceae bacterium
ATCCGTTGCGCCGCGGTGGCATGAAAGAGGCCGACGTGCGCGCCAAGGTCGAGGCGCTGATCCGGCTGTTCGAGATCCGCTTCGATCTCGCGCGCTACCCGTACGAGCTGTCGGGCGGCCAGATGCAAACGGTGTGCATCATGCGCTCTCTGGCCACCGAACCCGAGGTCCTGTTTCTCGACGAGCCGTTCTCGGCGCTCGATTTCGAGATGACCTTGTTCATTCGCGCCAAGCTGCAGGAGGCGCACATGACCACCGGCACGACCATGGTGATCGTGTCGCACGACCTCGAAGACGCGGTGTTCCTGGCCGATCGCATCCTGCTGCTCACGCGGCGGCCCACGCGCATCGCCGAGCTGGTCAGCTTCGAGATGGCGCGCCCGCGCCTGCCCGAGGCCGTGGCCGACCCCGAGTTCGTGCGCGTCAAGGCGCACACGTTGGAAGTGTTCCGGCGCGAGATGAACGCATGAGGCCGAGCGCCGGGCCACCCCAAGCCAGCCGCATCCCCTCGGGGAATCGGCCAAGCTGCTCCTTGGACAAAGGGCTCGCATGACCACCGCACTCGCGCTCGACACCTTCAACCTGACCAAGCGCTTCGGCACCTTCACTGCGCTCGATGGCGTCTCGCTCGCGGTGCGGCCGGGCACGGTGCACGCGCTGCTCGGCGAGAACGGCGCCGGCAAGAGCACGCTGGTGAAATGCGTGGTCGGCTACCAGCGCGCCGAAGCGGGCTCGGTGCTGCTCGATGGGCGCGAGCACGACATCGCGTCGCCCACGGTGGCGCGCGCGCTCGGCATCGGCATGGTGTACCAGCACTTCACCGTCGTGCCCGGCCTCACGGTCGCCGAGAACCTGCTGCTGGCGCGCGGCGGCGTGCCGCTGGTGGTCGACTGGAAAGCGGCGCGCAGCGAACTCGAGGCGTTCCTGCGCACCACGCCGTTCCGCTTGCCGCTGGATGCCACGCCGCTCGATCTGTCGGCGGGCGAGAAACAGAAGCTCGAGATCCTGAAGCAGTTGTTCCTCAAGCCGCGCCTGCTGATCCTCGACGAGCCGACGTCGGTGCTCACGCCGCAGGAGGCCGACGAGGTGCTCGGCGCGTTGCGCGAGCGTGCGCACGCGGGCGCCACCAGCATCGTGCTGATCACGCACAAGTTCCGCGAGGTCACGGCCTATGCCGACGACGTCAGCGTGTTGCGCCGGGGCAAGCTGGTGGCCAGCACGCGCGTGGCCGACACCAGCGCCGAGAAGCTCGCCGAGGCGATGGTCGGCGAGCGCGCTGCCGCGCGCGATCCGGTGGCGTGGCAGCGCCAACCCAACGCGCTCGGTGCGCCGGTGCTGCAGATCCACGAACTCACCGTGCGGGGCGATCGCGGCGAGCAGGCGGTGCGCGCGCTGACCCTCGACGTGCGTGCCGGCGAGATCGTCGGCGTGGCGGGCGTGTCGGGCAACGGCCAGCGCGAGCTGATGCAGGCGCTCACCGGACAGCGTGCCCGCGAGAGCGGCCAGGTGTCGGTCGACGGGCAGGCTTACACGGCCACGCGCGCGCAGAACCACCACCATGCGGTGCGCAGCCTGCCCGAGGAGCCGCTGGCCAACGCCTGCGTCGGCGAACTCAGCGTGGCGCGAAACATGGCGCTGCGCGGCTTCGACCGTGCACCGTTGTCGCGCTCGGGCTGGATGCGCTGGGGCCGCGTGGCGCAGCGCGCACGCGAGCTGATCGGCGAGTACGGCGTCAAGACGCAAGGCGAGGGCGCCGCGATCCGCACGCTGTCGGGCGGCAACGTGCAGCGCGCGGTGCTGGCCCGCGAGCTGTCGGGCCAGGCGCGCCTGCTGCTGGTGGCCAACCCGGTGTTCGGGCTGGACTTCGCCGCGGTGGCGGAGATCCATGCCCGTCTGATGGCGGCGCGCAACGCGGGTGCGGCGGTGCTGTTGATCAGCGAGGATCTCGACGAGCTTCTCGAGCTGTCGGACCGCATCGTGGTCATCAGCGAAGGCCGCATCGTGCACGAGACGCCGGCTGCCAAGGCCGATCGGCGCACGCTCGGCGCGCACATGGGCGGCAAGGCGCACGCGGCCCACGATGCCACGCCCACTGCGCCCGGCGTGATGTCGATGCACGAGAAGGTGGCGGCGTGATCGAGCTCGGCGACGCGCGCCCGTTCGCGTTCCGCTTCGAGCTGGCGCGCACGGCGCTGGTGATCATCGACATGCAGCGCGACTTCGTCGAACCCGGCGGTTTCGGTGAGACGCTGGGCAACGACGTGACGCGGCTGCAGGCCATCGTGCCGGCGACGCAGCGCGTGCTGGCGGCGTGGCGCGCTGCAAAGGGTTTCGTCGTGCACACGCGCGAATCGCATGCGCCAGACCTGTCGGACTGTCCGCGCGCCAAGCGCGAACGCGGTGCGCCCTCGCTGCGCATCGGCGACGTCGGACCGATGGGCCGAATCCTCGTGCGCGGCGAGCCGGGCAACCAGATCATCCCCGAGCTCAAGCCGGTACCTGGCGAGCTGGTGATCGACAAGCCGGGCAAGGGCGCGTTCCACGCCACGCCGCTGCACCACGAGTTGCTGCGGCGCGGCCTCACGCACTTGCTGGTCATGGGCGTGACCACCGAGGTGTGCGTGCAGACCTCGATGCGCGAGGCCAACGACCGTGGCTACGACGCGCTGCTGCTCGAAGACTGCACCGAGAGTTACTTCCCTGCGTTCAAGGCCGCGGCGATCGAGATGATCGTCGCGCAGGGCGGCATCGTCGGCTGGTGCGCCGCCAGCGCGCAGCTGCTGCAAGCGATGGCGCCGCTGGGTGCGGCGGCATGATCGACACGCCGCACACGATCGCCGCCTTGCGCAGGTCGGCATGATCGATCCGCCTGCCGACGAACCGCTGGCCCACAATCCACGCCATGCCCAGAGTTGAGCCTGCCACGGCCCCGCGCAAGAGCGCGCGCGTGGTCGCCTTGCCGTCGGCCACGTTGGCCGAGCAGGCCTACGGCCTGGTCAAGCAGGCGATCTTCGATTTCGAGCTGATGCCCGGCGATCGCTTTTCCGAGGCCGAGCTGTCGCAGGCCACCGGCGTCAGCCGCACGCCGCTGCGGCAGGCGCTGCAGCAACTGCAGCGAGAGGGCTTCGTGCAGGTGTTTCCGAAGTCGGGCTGGCAGGTGGCACCGCTTGACTTCGACGCCTTCGATCAGCTGTACGACCTGCGCGTGCTGCTCGAGTGCCATGCCGCGCAGCGGCTGTGTCAGATCGAAGACCGTCCGCAGTTGCGCGAGCTGGCCGACATCTGGCTGGTGCCGCCGACCGAGCGCAACATGGATCCCGACGAGGTGCGGCAACTCGACGAGTCGTTCCACAACGAGCTGGTTCGTGCCAGCGGCAACGCCGAGATGGCGCGCGTGCACCAGGAGATCACCGAGCGCATCCGCATCGTGCGCCGGCTCGACTTCACCAAGCGGCCGCGCGTGGCGGCCACCTATGACGAACACGCGCGCATCCTGCGCGCCGTGACACGGCGGCGTGCCGAAGAGGCCACGCGGCTGCTGGCCGCGCACATCGAGCAGAGCAAGCTCGAGGTGCGCCACATCACGCTGGACATGATGTATCGGGCGCGCCAGCGCTAGCCCGCCGCAAGACGTTGCCGGGGCCTTGTCGGCCTGCGGCGATACTGTCGGGATGTCCCGGATCCGCATCGCCTGCGTGGGCCACGCGGCGCTCGACCATGTGTTCGAGGTCGAGGCGTTCCCGTCGCGCCCGACCAAGACGCCGGCGCGCAGCTACCGCCCCGGCACCGGCGGCATGGCGTTCAACGCCGCCATCGCGGCGGCGCGCCTGGGCGCAGCGGTGCGCATGATCGGCCGCGTGGGCTGCGAGCCGGGCGTGCAGATGCTGCGCGACCGGCTGCGCGCCGAAGGCATCGAAGACCGCGGTCTCGAGGTGGTGCCCGGTGCGATGACCTCGGTGTCGGCCATCGTCGTCGACGGTCACGGCGAGCGCCAGATCTTCAACCACCGTGGCGACGCGATTGCGCGCGCGCACGGACTGGACTCGCGTGTGCTCGAGGGCGCCGACGTCGTGCTCACCGACCCGCGCTGGCCGGCCGGTGCCGCCGCCGCGTTGCGCTGGGCGCGCGCGCAGCACGTGACCGCGATGCTCGACGTCGACGTCGCACCGGAGTCCGACCTGCAGCGATTGGTGCCACTGGCACAGTGGGCGGTGTTCTCGGAACCGGGTCTGGCCGCCTATGCGCCCGGCTTGTCGACGCAGGCGGCGCTGCAACGCGCACTCGACAGCGGCTGCGAGGTGGCGATGGTCACGCGCGGTGAGCAGCCGGTGTGGTGGTGCCGGCGCGGCGGCGCACTGCAACGCCAGACGGTGCCGCGGGTGAGGGCCGTTGACACCACTGGCGCGGGCGACGTGTTCCATGCCGCGCTGGCGCTGGCGCTCGGCGAGGGCCGGGCCGAACGCGATGCGGTGGCGTTCGCCGCCACCGCGGCCGCGCTCAAGTGCCTGGGCGGCCCCGGCGTGCTCGGCGCACCCAGGCGGTCGGCGGTCGAACGCGGGCTGCCGCGCCGCGTGCCGGATGTCGACGCGCCCGGCGCGACAATCGCGCTATGAGACCCCCACGCTCACCGCGTTCGCTGCCCCCCGAGTGGGCGCGTCAGCGGCTGCGGGCGGCCGGGCGCCACTGACGATGAAGATCGTGATCCTCGGCGCGGGCCGGGTCGGTGAGAGCGCAGCCGAGAGCCTGGTGCTCGAGCGCAACGACATCACCGTGATCGACACCGATCCGGCGCGGCTGCGGGCGTTGCAGGAGCGGCTCGACCTGCGCACCGTGGTCGGCAACGGCATCCAGCCGTCGGTGTTGCGCGAAGCCGGCGTCGACGACGCCGACATGCTGATCGCCTGCGCGGCGCAGGACGAGACCAATCTGGTGGTGTGCAAGGTGGCGCACGACGTGTTCAACGTGCCGACCACCGTGGCGCGCATCCGGTCGCCCGAGTTCGAGGCCGGCACACCGTTGCTCGACAAGGGCGGCTTCGCGGTCGACCAGGTGATCTGCCCCGAGCAGTCGGTGACGGCCTATGTGCGCAAGCTGGTCGAATACCCCGAGGCGCTGCAGGTGATGCAGTTCGCCAAGGGCCTGGTCAGTATGGTGGTGGTGCGCGCGGTGGCCAGTGGCCCGCTGGTGCGCCACAGTCTGGCCGAGATCCCGAGCCTCATACCCGATGTGCAGATGCGCATCGTCGCGATCTATCGCGGTGACACGTCGCTGCCAAGCCTGGACGGCAACACGCGCATCGAGCCTGGCGACGAGGTGTTCCTGCTGGCTGCCACCACGCAGATCCGCCGTGTACTCGCCTCGCTCGGCAAGATGGATCGGCCGGTCAAACGGGTGATGATCGCCGGCGGCGGGCGCGTGGGTCTGCGGCTGGCGCGCGAGATCTCGCATCTGTACCAGGTGAAGCTGGTCGAGGCCAACCAGGCGCGCTGCGAATACCTCGCGACGCAGCTGCCGGCCAATGTGCTGGTGCTCAAGGGCGACAGCACCGACGAAGACCTGCTCGGTGACGAGAACGTCGGCGAGATGGACCTCTTTCTCGCGCTCACCAGCGACGACGAGGACAACATCATGGCCTGCCTGCTGGCCAAGCGGCTCGGCGCGCGCCGCGTGTTCGCGCTGATCAACCGCAAGGCCTATGCCGATCTGGTGCAGAGCACGCAGATCGACATCGCGATCTCGCCGGCGCACGCGGTGATCGGGGAGTTGCTCACCAACGTGCGGCGCGGCGACATCGAGGCCGTGCACAGCCTGCGCCACGGCGCGGCCGAAGCGCTGGAGGCGGTGGTGCGCGGCGACCGCAAGACCTGCAAGGTGGCCGGCCGGCGCGTCGACGAGATCGGTCTGCCCGAAGGTGCGCAGATCGGCGCCATCGTGCGCACGCGCAGCGATGCCGACGAGACACAGGAAGTGATCATTCCCCACCACGACACGATGATCCTGACCGGCGACCATGTGATCGTGTTCGTGCCGCGCAAGCGCATGGTGCGCGACATCGAGAAGCTGTTCCAGGTGAGCGCGGTGTTCGGTTTCTAGGGAACCGTGCCGCCACGCTCCCTGCGTTCACTGCCCCCCGAGCGGTCGCTTCAGGCCCTTCGGCCGGCCGGGCGGGCCTGACGATGGGCTCGCTCGCCGTCGTTGCGCTGGTCGGACGCCTGGTGGCGTTGTTCGCGGCCTTCATGCTGGTGCCGCTCGGCTTCGCCTGGATCGGCCACGACGGCGGTGAACGTGCCTTCCTGTTGTCGACGCTGATCACCGCCGGCTTGGGTGGCGCGATGAGCCTGGCCGCGCGGCGCTTCAGGCGCGAGCTGCAGCCGCGCGACGGCTTCCTGCTGGTGAGCCTCACCTGGACGCTGCTGCCGGCCTTCGGCGCGCTGCCGCTGCTGCTGGCGCTGCCGGGCTTGAGCGTGACCGACGCGTACTTCGAAGCGATGTCGGGCTTCACCGCCACCGGCAGCACGGTGATTCCCGGGCTCGACCACCTGCCGCTGTCGGTTAACGTGTGGCGCTGCCTGCTGCAACTGATCGGCGGTCTCGGCATCGTGGTGCTGGTGGTGGCGGTGCTGCCGCTGCTGGGCATCGGTGGCACGCAGTTGCTGCGCGCCGAGACCGCGGGTCCGATGAAGGACCAGAAACTCACGCCGCGCATCGCCGAGACCGCGCGCGGTCTGTGGAGCGTGTACTTCGGCATGGCGCTGGCTTGCTTTCTGGCATTTCGTGGGGCGGGCATGGGCTGGGCCGATGCGTTCATGCACATGTGCACCACCGTCGGATTGGGCGGCTTTTCGTCGTACGACGCCGGCTTCATGCACTGGAACTCCGCCGAGATCGAAGCGGTGGCGGTGGTGTTCATGGTGCTGGCCGGCGTCAACTTCGCGCTGTACTTCGTGGCCTTGCGGCGACGCTCGCTCGCCGTGGTGTGGCGCGATGCCGAGGCCCGCGCCTACATCGCGGTGCTGGTGCTGGCCGTGCTCGGCATCACGCTGTACCTGCAGTTGCACCACGTGTACGACGACCCATGGACCACACTGCGCCATGTGATGTTCAACGTGGTGTCGGTGGCCACCACCACCGGCTTCACGCACGTGGACTACGCGCTGTGGCCGGCATTTGCGCCGGCACTGATGCTGCTGCTCGGCTGCTTCGTCACCTGCGCCGGCTCGACCGGCGGCGGGCTGAAGATGGTGCGCATGCTGTTGTTGCTCAAGCAGGCGCGGCGCGAGCTGGTGCGCATCGTGCACCCCAATGTCGTCAACCCGGTGGTGTTCGGCGGTGCCGCCGTCGATGCGCGCGTGATGCAGAGCGTGATCGCCTACATGATGATGTACGGCGCCACGCTGGTCGCGCTGAGCATGGTGCTGGTGTTCACCGGGCTCGACCTGGTGACCGCGTTCAGCGCCGTCGTCGGCAGCTTGAACAACATCGGACCGGGCCTCGGGCAGGTGGGGCCGTCGGGCAGCTACGCCGGATTCAGCGACCTGCAGACCTGGATCTGCACGGTTGCGATGCTGCTTGGCCGCCTCGAGCTGCTGTCGGTGCTGGTGCTGCTGACGCCGCAGTTCTGGCGGCGCTGAAAGCGGGCGTGTTCAGCTCGCGAGCGCCCTGGCGCCCGGCAGGTGCGTTGCACACACCGGGCAGTTCGGCTGCTTGACCAGCCGCATCTCGCTCCACTGCATCGTGCGCGCATCGAGCATTTGCAGCCGGCCGGCGAGCGAGGTGCCCACGCCTGCCAGCAGCTTCAACGCTTCGGCCGCCTGCAGCGTGCCGACGATGCCCACCAGCGGCGCGAACACGCCCATCGTCGAACACGACACGTCTTCGAACGCGGCATCGGGCGGGAAGACGCACGCATAACAAGGGCACGACGCGTCACGCGTGTCGTACACCGAGATCTGGCCGTCGAAGCGAATCGCTGCACCGGCCACGAGCGGCACACGCGCCTGCACGCAAGCGGCGTTGATCGCGTGGCGGGTCTTGAAATTGTCGGTGCAATCGAGCACCACGTCGGCCTCGCGCACCAGCGTATCGAGCGACTGCGCGTCGGCGCGCTGCACCCGCGTGTGCACTTGCACGTCGGGGTTGATGGCCGCGACCGCGTCACGTGCCGACTCGGCTTTTGCATGACCCACCCGGGCCAGGTTGTGCGCGATCTGGCGCTGCAGGTTGGTGAGGTCGACATGGTCGGGATCGACCACCGTGAGATGGCCGACGCCGGCGCTGCCCAGGTACAACGCCACCGGCGAGCCGAGGCCGCCGGCGCCGATGACGAGCGCGCGCGAACGCAGCAGACGCTGCTGGCCTTCGATGCCGATCTCGTCAAGCAGGATGTGGCGCGAATAACGCAACAGTTGCGTGTCGTCCATCGGCCGAGCATACCGTGGTGGCCTGCCTATCATTGGCGGGCCATGAGCGCACCACCCGATGCACGCTTCGAGCGCTGGCTCGACCTCGTGCTGGCGAGCGTGCCGGTCCTGGCTGCCGAATCGGCGCAACGGTCGCTGGAGCAGCTGCAAGGCAGTGCGCTGAGCAACGCCGTGGCCGGCGACCGGCAACACACCGGCGTGCTGCTGCCGCTGTTGCGGCCGGGACCGCAGGGGCTCGCCGCGGCGTTGTCGGCGGCGCTGCGCCAGCAGTTGCGCGAGGAGTTCGCGCGCGTGCCGTCCGCCGACGCCGCGAGTCCACACGCGGCCGCGGTGCCGATCGACCAGCTGACCCTGGTGGACGACCAGCAGATCGAAGAGGACATCGAGGTCGCGCGCGTCATCCAGCTCGTCGACACCGTGGCCGAGGCCGAGCTGCGCGACCTGCGTGCCCTGTGCGCGACGTTGCGCGCCAGCGAAGCCACGCCCGAGGTCGTGCCGCTGCGGCCCGAGGTGGCGGCGCGCGCGCTCAGCCGCGCACTGCACACGCTCGGCGTGTCGCGAGAGGCGCGCTTGTTGGCCTTGCGCGTGGTGGGCAAGGCCATGGCCGATCGGCTGGCCTCGCTGCTGCGCGAGCAGACCCGCGAGCTGCGCCGTTGGGGTGTCGAGCCGCTGCCCTACCAGTTGCGCGTGGTGCCTGAACTGCAGCGCACCGCGCCCGATGAACAGGCGATGCGGCGCCTGTCCGGCAAGCTGGCGGGATCGGCCGCGTCAGCCGATCAGCTGGTGCCCAGGCTGCTGGCGCAGGTGGCCGAGCAGTCGACTCTGGATGCAAACGTGCGCGTGCTGCTGCAACGCTTGGCCGCTCCGGCGGTGCGCTGTGCCAAGCTGGAGCCGGGCCTGCTCACGTCGTTGCAGCACCCGCTGTGGCGGCTGGTGGATCGAATCGCGGCGCTGGGCGAATCGCGTGGCGGCACGCAAGCGGCGCGGCTGGCCGCACACCTGGAACCGGTGCTCGTCAAGCTCGAACACGGCGCCGACGCAACGTCCGCGGCCTACGAACGGGCACTGGCCGATGTCGACGCATTGGCCACGGGCTGGGCGGATTCGCAACTCGCCGATGCCGGCGTGTCGGCGCCGGTGGCTGTGCCGCCGCCCGAAGGCGGATCGCTGCCCACCGATTGGGGCGGCGAAGGCAGCTTGCCCACGGTGCCGATGGAGTTGCCTGGCAGCGTCGACGATCCGCACAAGAATTGGATCGATGCGATGCGCGAGGGCGACTGGATCCGCCTGTTCCTGCATGCGCGTTGGCTCACCGCGCGTGTGGCGGGGCGCAGCAGCGCTCACGTGATGCTGGCCACGCGCACGGGCGAACCTGCGCAAACCATCGGCCGCGCTGCGCTGTACCGCTTGCACGAGTCGGGGCTGGCGACGACCATCGAAAGCGCTGCGCCGGTGCGCGATGCGGTACAGACGTTGACGTTGTCGCTGGAGTAGAAGGAAAAAGGGTCCGCGAACGGACCCTTTTCCTTGTGGACGCCCTCGGGCGCCTGCTCAGTTCGCCTTGGCTTCGGCCTTGCGTTCGATCGCGGCCTTGCTGACGGCGACCGGCTTGCCCTTCAACTGGTTCAGCGCCTGGATCAGCTGGAAGTCTTCGGGTGAGCCGAACTCGGGCAGCGGCTTGATCTCGCGCGACTTGGCCTGCTGCTCTTCGAGACGCTTGCGCGCTTCTTCGCGCGCCTTCTCGCGGGCCTCGTCTTTCTTTTCTTCCGGGCTGCCGAGGTGCTTTTCGAGATCGGCCTCGCGCAGGCGCAGCGCGGCAAACACGTTGCCGTCGGCGGTCTCGTCGAGCCAAACGTCGGGCACGATGCCCTTGGCCTGGATCGAGCGGCCGCTCGGGGTGTAGTAGCGCGCGGTGGTGATCTTCAACGCGGTCTCGCCGGCCAGCGGGCGCACGGTCTGCACCGAACCCTTGCCGAAGGTCTGCGCGCCCATCACGATCGCCCGCTTGTGGTCTTGCAGAGCGCCGGCCACGATCTCGCTGGCCGAGGCCGAACCTTCATTGACCAGCACCACCAGCGGAATGCTCTTCATCGCGCCGGGCAGGCGCTTCAACGGATCGGAGCCGCCGCGGCGGATGTAGTACTCGGGTGCGGCCTTGAAGCT
>DATKJN010000746.1:0-7374 GCA_035543655.1 Burkholderiaceae bacterium
CGGACGGCCCCACGGCGCGCGGTTGCCCGCCGAGGCCGCGCTCGCGTGCAAGCCCGTCGTGTCGGGTGCGGAACGCATGGCGTGCCAAGCCGGCGCCGATCGCCATGCCGGCTGCGGACAGCAGCAGGCCGGGCACGCCGCGCTGCGCCATGCCGCTGGCCAGCAGCGCGACGCTGACCGTCATGCCGAACAGTTGCGTGCCCGGTGCGACCCCTCCATCGATCGTCGACGGCGTCCGCGCATCGCCGCGCGCGCCATCGCCCGGCGTCGACGGCATGCCGTCGGGTGTGTCGATCACCGCGAGGCGCAACTCCACGTGTTCGACGCCCGTCACGCCTTCGACCGCACGCTGCAACTGGGCTCGCTCGGCCGCCAGCACGCAACCGCTCAGCACCACTGCGCCATCACGCGCGCGCACGCGGGCCGCATGCGGGTGCGTGACCCAGCGACCGAGTTCGTCGCGCACGCGCTGCTCGAGCGCGCGGTCGGTCGGCGAGTCGCGGTGCAGCCGTTGGCGCGCGTCGGCGGCCACTCGGTCGCGCAGATCGCGCCAGCCGGTGCCCGCGGCATCACCCGCCTCGTGGGCCAGCTGGCGCGCGCGATCGCGCGCCCGCGCCACGCGCTGGCGACCGCTCTGCGGATCGAGCACGTACATCGCCAGTGCGCCGAGGCCGGCGGCGGCGATCAACGAAGCCAGGCTGGCGGCGGGTCGTGGGTCCATCGGCTTTCAGCCGCGGCCGCCCTGCGACAACGGCAGCTGCAGCGTGAACTGGCTGCCCAGCCCCTTGCCGGGGCTGCGCGCCTCGACGAAGCCGCCGTGCTGCCAGGCCAGGCGCTTGACCACCGCCAGGCCGATGCCATGGCCCGGCACGGCCTCGTTGTTCTCCTCGCGCGTGAAGAGTTCGAACACGCGCTCGACGTTCTCCTTGGCGATGCCCTCGCCATTGTCGTCGACGCGGATCACCGCCATCTCGCCTTCGACCGTGGCCGCCACCGTGACGTGTCCACCGCCGCGCGTGTACTTGATGGCGTTGGACACCAGATTCAGCACCATCTGCTGCAATCGCGCCGGGTCGACCTCGATCGCCAACGCCTTCGACGGAACCACCACGTCCAGTTCCAGGCCCTTGGCGCGCGCTTCCGGCACCAGCGCATCGACCGCCGTGCTCAATGCGTCCTGCAGCACGATGGTGCGCAACTGCAGCCGCTCGTCGTGCCGCGGCACGTGTTGGCCGGCCTCTTCGAGCAGGCGCTGGATCACCTCGGTCTGGCGCGAGATCACGCTCATCATGCGCGCCTTCACGTCGGCGCTGGCCTCCGAGGCCACGATGCGCGCGGCGTTGACGATCGGCGCCAACGGGTTGCGCAGTTCGTGCACCAGCGTCGACAACGCCTCCCGCTCGCCGGCCACCTGCTGCGTCAGGTGCCGCAACCGGTTCTGCAGCGCTTCGTATCGAGTGCGCTGATCGGTGCGATCGCGCAGGATCTTCACGTAGCCGATGTGCCGCTGCTGCGCGTCGACATGGCAGTTGACCACGCCGCTGCCCCAGAAGCGCGTGCCGTTCTGGCGCACGTGCCAGCGATCGTCCTCGGAACGGCCGGCCTGCCGCGCCAGCTCCAGCTCCACCTGCGGCAGCTGCTTGTCGATCTCTGACGGTTCGAACAGCGTGGCGAACGGCTTGCCGACAATTTCGTGCTCGGCATAGCCGAACACGCGTGCCGCCGCGCCGAACCAGCCGGTGATCTGTCCCGCAAGCGAGATCGCGATCACCGCATACTCGTCGGACCGGCCCAGGATCTCACCGAGCCACGCATCGGGCCTTGCGGGCGGCATCGAATGCGCGAGCGTGGCCGGCTTGCTCATCCGCTCAGGCGATCACGCGTCGCCCTCGTGTTCGCCAGGGTCGCCATCGTTGGGCAGGTGGGCGTCGTCGAGTCGCTCGCCTTCGGGGTCGCGTCGCTTCAGCCGCGTGCGTTGCGCATCGACGTAGGTGCCGCCCTCGCCGGGATGCTCTTCAGGCCCGGGTTGGTGCCACTCGCGTTCGGGGGTGATGTCATGCTCGCGCATTGGTGTCTCCTTGGGACGGTGCGTTCAGCAAAGCGGGCAATCGCCATGCCGCACGGCACAATGGGATCGCCGTCCACTTTCTGCCACTGACGAGGCACTTATGCAGACCCATGCCAAGGCCGTCGTGTTTCGCGGCGACGGATCGACCCTTCGGGTCGAAGACATCACCGTCGAGCCGCCCGGGCCGAACGAGGTGATGCTGAAGATCGCCGCCTGCGGCGTCTGCCACAGCGACCTGTCGGTCACCAACGGCACGCTGCCGCTGCCGCCGCCGATCGTGCTCGGCCACGAGTCGGCCGGCGTGGTGGCCCAGGTGGGCGACGGTGTCACCGACTTGAAGGTCGGTGACCATGTGATCACCAGTTTCGTCGCCACCTGCGGCCGTTGCCGCTATTGCAGCACCGGCCGGCCGCAGTTGTGCGACATCGGCACCACGGCGGTCGCCGCGCTGCCGGGCGGCAAGCTGCGCACGCGCGACGCCCAGGGGCAGCCGCTCAACGTGATGGCCGCCTGCGGCGTGATGGCCGAATACGCCACGCTGCACGAAACCAGCGTGGTGAAGATCGTCGACACGGTGCCGCTGGACCGCTGCGCGCTGATCGGCTGCGGCGTGATGACCGGTTGGGGCGCGGTGTGCAACACCGCGAAGGTCGAGCCAGGCTCCGTTTGCGTGGTGTTCGGCGCCGGCGGCGTCGGCCTCAACGCGATCCAGGGCTGCGTGAACTCCGGCGCGACGATGATCGTGGCCGTCGACACGATGGCGGCCAAGCTGGCAATGGCCAAGGACTTCGGCGCCACCCACACGCTGGATGCATCGAAGGCCGACAACCTCGTCAAGGAGTTGCGCAAGCTCACCGGCGGCGGCGCGGACTACGCATTCGAGTGCGTCGGCCACGGCGACATCGTGGCGCAGGCGTATGGCTGCCTGCGCAAGGGCGGCACCGCGGTGGTGGTCGGCGTCGCACCGCCGGCCAACATGACCAGCGTGCGCACGTCGTCACTGGTGTTCGAAGAGAAGACGTTGAAAGGCAGCTACTACGGCTCGACGCGACCGCGGGTCGACTTTCCTCGTCTGGTGGGCCTGTACCAGGCCGGGCGCCTGAAACTCGACGAGCTGATCACGCGCCGCTACCGCATCGACGAAGCGCCGCAGGCCTTCGACGACCTGGCGCAGGGTCGCAACGCGCGCGGCGTGATCGTGTTCGACTAACGGTCGATGCGCCGCGCCTCGACGTAGTAGCGCTTCTCGTGGGCTTCGCCCATCGAGAACGTCTTGCGCGGCGTGGGCCCGTCGTGCACCACGCGGCGCATCAGCTCGCTCTTGCCGATGCCGGCCAGGTGCACACCGACACAGCCTGGCTGCAGCGCCAGCCGCTCCAGCGCCTCGTCGCCGTGCACGTAGTCGACCTCGCGCGCGCCGCCCTGCGCGATCAACTCGTCGATGAACGGCTGCCAGGTGGCGACGGCCAGCGTCGACGGCGGATCCGCGATCTCGACCACCGTGAAGCGCGGGCCGGGCCCGATCAGCCCGGACGTCAGGCCCGGGCCGCGCGCCGCGGCGACGCGCTCGCGCATCGCGCGGCCTGACGGCACCTCGGTGCAGCGCACGCGCGCGCCGAAGGCGCGGGCAAGCGCCGCCCGCAGGTCGGCGGACACGTCGAACAGCAAGCGGTGGATCGGCGCGAAGTCGAGCGCCGGGTCGTGGATGTTGACCACCTCCACCAGCGCCCAGCGGCTCGGATGGTCCATGCCGACACTGGCCTTGTGGGCCTCCCAGATCGACTTGGCCGTGGCCAGCGAGTGGTTGCCGTCGCCCATCGCGAACAGCATCACCGGCGTGCCCGCCGCCACGCCGTAGCGAGACGCGAAGACCTGCGGGTCGGCGAGCTGGTGCAGCGCCTGCAGCGCACGCGCGATCGGCTCGCCGTCGACCGCACGGCCGCTGACGTGCCCGCCGCCGAGCATCAACTCGGTTTCGTAGAGCTGCGGCAACGCATCGCGCACAGCGGCCAGCGGTTCGATCACGGTCTGCGCCACGTCGTCGATCAGCACCAGGATGTGCGGCAGTTCCAGCGGCGCGCCGCGCCGCACCTCGATGCGCGGTGCCAGGCGCGCGACCATCGTGCCCTCGGTCGGGCGGATCAGGCTGTGCGAACCGCTGCTGTAGTCGTAGTGCTCGAGGTCGAGCTCCAGCATCAGCCCGCGGCGCGTGCGGCCCTCGACCGTGCGCTCCACGTAGACCGCGCCGTCGCGCGGCACGAACAGGCCCTGGTCGAGGTAGCGCCGCATCGCCTGCTGGATGCGGGCGATGCGGGCGACCGAGTCGGCCGCGCCGAGGTGCACTTCCGGAAAGATCAGGTGCAGCGTGCTCGGCGCATCCCCCACCTGCTCGGCGACCTGCTGCCAGTAGGCGGGCTCGGCGGTGTGCTGATCGCAGGCGATCACCGCCCACTGGTGCAGGTCGATGCCCGCGCGCGGCAGGCAGATGTGCGGCAGGCGAAAGCCGAAGGACTCAGGCATGGGGTCGAAACGGTCGGCGTGTGGAACCGCCATGGTATCGGTGTGCGGATGCCGCGGCGGCCGATCGGTGGGCGCGCTCAGCCCGGTTGACGCAAGCGCTGGGCCGCCGCAGGGTCGGCGGGCGTGTACACGGTGAACAGCACCACGCCGTGGCCGCCGTCGTGGCGCAAGGTCATGTAGTGCAGGTTCAAGAGGGTGCCGTCGGGCTGGCGCAGGGTCTTGGCATTGGTGGGCGGCAGCGCCACCTCGCGCTGCGGCCACAGGCGCGCGAAATGCGGGCTGGCCTGCAGCAGGTGGTCGATCAGCGTTTTCAGCCGCGGGTCGTCGAGGTGTTGTGCGCTCATCGCGCGGAACTGCGCGATCACGTGGCCGACCATGGGCTCCCACTCGACGAACAGCTCGCGCCACGCCGGATCGAGCAGCAAGCGGTGCATCACGTTGCGCGCCGGGCCGTGCAGGTGCGCGAAGCCGCCGAACACGCGCTCGGCCGGCGCGTTCCAGTCGATCACGTCCCAGGTGGCGTTGAGCGCGTAGGCCGGGTGCGGCGCCAGCGCATGCAGCCACTGGCGCTGCGCGGGCGACAGGGCATCGGGCACCACGGCCGCCGGCCCGGGATCGAGATCGGGCCGCGCCAGCCGAAAGAGGTGGCGGCGTTCGGCCGCGTCGAGGCGCAGCGCGGCCACCAGTCCATCGAGCACGCGGCCCGACGGGTTGGTGGGCCGCGCCTGCTCCATCCAGGTGTACCAGGTGAGGCTCATGCCGGCGAGGTCGGCCACTTCTTCGCGCAGCAAGCCCGGCGCGCGGCGACGGCGGCGCGCCACCAGGCCGGCCTCGTGCGGCTGCAGGCTCTTGCGCTTGGCGCGCAGGAATTGCGCCAGTTCATCGCGCCGCGGGTCGCGCTCGCGATCGGCGGCGTTGGCGGGAGCATCCATCGTCTTGGCGTGTTAGGGGGTGGTGCCGCTACCAGTATCGGCACCGGACTGGCTGCGAAAGTATCGCTGACTAGGCTCGCGGCATCGCCCCTCAGGAGACGCCATGACCGCCCCGCTCACCGAAGACCCGGCGCAGGCCCTGCGCAACGCGATGCGCGCAGTGCGTTGCCTCGACTACACGATCGTCTTCGCGCGCGACCTGCCGGCGATGCGCCGCTTCTACGGCGAGACGCTCGGCTTCGCGCTGCAGCGCGAACTCAGCGCGCGTTGGATCGAGTACCGCATCGGCAGCAACGTGCTCGCCCTCACGGTGCGCGGCAACGGCTTGTTCGACGACCCGCCGCCGCCCGCCGGTGCGCTGTCGCTGCAACTGGCGTTTCGCGTGGCGCCGGCCGAGGTGCACGTGTGCGCCGCGGCGTTGAGAGCCGCCGGCGTCGCGCTGGTTCACGAGCCGACCGATCACGCGTTCGGACACCGCACCGTGTTCTTCCGCGACCCCGACGGCAACGTGCTGGAGATCTACGCCGAGATCTAGCAGGCGCTAGCAGCACCGCCCGGCGCGTCCGGACCCATAACGCGCCTGCTGCCGCTCGCGAAAGAACGCCTCGTACGACATCACCGGCACGCCTGGATGCTGCGCCGTCATGTGCGCGACATACGTCCCGTAGTCGGGCACACCGACCATCAAGCGCAGGCCCTGCGCAAGGTAGCGCCCGGCGCGGCCGATGCGCCCGGCCGCGCCTTGCACTGCGGCGCGCCGCTCAGGCACCGCCCGCCCCCGCCGGCAGCGCCGCGAACGGCGTTTCGTGCGCTGTGGGCTCGCGGTGGGTCCGCGCCCGCAGCACCGCGCGCACGCTGTAGAAGAGCACGCTGACGACCACAAACATGAACAACACGCACAGCGCGGCGTCGAGCCGGTCGTTGAAGACGATGCGCGACATTTCGGTGGCCGACTTCGCCGGCGCGAGCAACTGCCCCTGGGCCAGTGCATCGGCATACCGATTGGCGTGCGACAGGAAGCCGACCTTCGTGTCGTCGGAGAACACCTTTTGCCAGCCGGCGGTCAGCGTGCACACCAGCAACCACGCCGCGGGTGCGATCGTGACCCAGGCGTAGCGGTCCTTCTTCATCTTGAACAGCACCACGGTGCCGAGCATCAGCGCCACCGCGGCGAGCATCTGGTTGCTGATGCCGAACAGCGGCCACAGCGTGTTGATGCCACCCAGCGGGTCGACCACCCCCTGGTACAGGAAGTAGCCCCACGCGCCGACAGTGAGCGCGGTGGCGATGAAGTTGGCCAGCAGGTTCTCGGTGTGCTTGAGTATCGGCACGAAGCTGCCGAGGAGGTCCTGCAGCATGAAGCGCCCGGCGCGCGTGCCCGCATCGACCGCGGTGAGGATGAACAGCGCCTCGAACAGGATGGCGAAGTGGTACCAGAAGGCCATCATCGTCTTGCCGCCCACCACCTGGTGCAGGATGTGCGCCATGCCGACCGCCAGCGTCGGCGCGCCGCCGGCGCGCGACAGGATGGTGTTCTCGCCAACATCCTTCGCGGTCTGCGTCAGTTCCTCTGGCGTGATCACGAAGCCCCAGGTCGACACCGCCTGCGCCACCGCCTCGGGCGTGGTGCCGACCAGCGCTGGCGGGCTGTTCATCGCGAAGTACACGCCCGGCTGGATGCACGCTGCGGCAGTGAGCGCCATCACCGCGACGAACGACTCGGCCAGCATGCCGCCGTAGCCGATGAAACGCGCGTGGCTTTCGTTCTCGAGCATCTTGGGGGTCGTGCCCGACGAGATCAGCGCGTGAAAGCCTGACACCGCGCCGCAGGCGATGGTGATGAACAGGAAGGGG
>DATKJN010000747.1:0-3027 GCA_035543655.1 Burkholderiaceae bacterium
AGCGCCGCCCGCACCGTCGACGCCGCGCTCGACACGCTGGCCTGCATCGACCTGGCGTGCCGGCGTGGCAACCGCTTGCTGTTCAAGGGAGTGAATCTCCAGGTGCGCGCTGGCCAGGCGGTGTGGCTGCGCGGGCGCAACGGGCGTGGCAAGACCAGCCTGCTGCGTCTGGCCGCGGGGCTGGCGGTGCCCGAGTCGGGACAGGTGTCCTGGGGTGGCGTCGACGTGCGCCGTGCATCCGTTTATGCCTCTGTGCGCGTTTATATCGGCCATGCCAATGCCTTGAAGGAAGACCTCACGGTGACCGAATCGCTGCAGTTCCTGGCCCGCCTGCACGGCCGTGCGCACGACGTGCCGTCGTTGCACGGGGCGCTCGAGCGCGTGGGCATGGCCTCGCGGCGCGATGCCTTGGTGCGCACGCTGTCTCAAGGGCAGCGTCGGCGCGCCGCGTTGGCGCGCCTGGCGCTGGAGCGCAGTGCCGCGCTGTGGATCCTCGACGAACCCTACGACGCGCTCGACGTTGACGGAATCGATGCCGTCAATCGATTGCTGCATGAAAACCTGGCGCGCGGCGGCAGCGTGTTGTTGACGAGTCACCTGCCCCCTGGCGCCGGGGCGCCGGATGTGGCCGAATTTGACCTCGACCCATTTGCCGGATGAGCGCCGCCTTCGTTGCCGTCTACACCCGCGACATCCGCCTCGCGCTGCGCCGCCGCGTCGAGGCGCTGCTGCCGGTGGTGTTCTTCGTGGTCGCGGTGAGCTTGTTCCCGGTGGGCGTGGGCCCCGAGCCGCAGACGCTGCGCGTGATTGCCGCTGGTGTGGTGTGGGTCTGCGCCCTGCTGGCGTCGATGCTGTCGGTGGCCAACCTCTATGCGCTCGATCATTCGGACGGCTCGCTGGAGCAGATGTTGCTGTCGGGCCACCCGCCCACGGTGATTGCGGCGGCCAAGGCGGCCGCTCACTGGACCACCACCGGCGCGCCGCTGGTGCTGGCCGCGCCGGTGATCGGGCTGCTGCTGGACATGTCGCCGGCGGCGTTGGCCACCTTGGTGGCCGCGCTGTTGCTCGGCACGCCGGTGCTGAGCCTGCTTGGCGGCGTGGGCGCGGCCCTGACCCTGGGTCTGCGCAGCGCCGGCGTGCTGCTGATCCTGCTGATCCTGCCGCTGACAATCCCCGCGCTGATCTTCGGCAGCGGCGCCGTCGGCGCCGTCGACAGCGGCATCTCGGCGTCGGGGCATTTTTCGCTGCTCGGCGCGTTGCTGATCTTCACCGCGCTGATCGCGCCGCTGGCCACCGCGGTGGCGCTGCGCATCGCGCTCGAGTGAGAGCGCCATGAGTTCCTTGCGCTGGTCCACCTTCTCCGCGCCATCGCGCTTCTATGCGCTGGTGAATGTGCTGAATCCGTGGTTGTGGGGCCTGGCCATCGCGCTGACGCTGGCCGGGCTGTACATGGGCTTCTTCGTGGCCCCGGTCGACGCCACGCAGGGCAACTCGTACCGCATCATCTTCATCCACGTGCCGGCGGCGTGGCTGTCGATGGTGCTGTACCTGGCCATGGCGTTCTGGGCCGCGATCGGCTGGATGCTGAATGCGCGCATGGCCTCGATGCTGGCGCGCGCGATCGCCCCCACCGGCGCGGTGTTCACCTTTCTGGCGCTGTGGACCGGCTCGTTCTGGGGCAAACCCACCTGGGGCACGTGGTGGGTGTGGGATGCACGTTTGACGTCGGAACTGATCCTGCTATTTCTGTATCTAGGCTACATCGCGCTGGTGTCGTCGATCGACGACGCGGTGCGCGGCGACAAGGCCGGCGCGGTGCTGGCTTTGGTGGGCGCGGTCAACGTGCCGATCATCTATTTCTCGGTCGTGTGGTGGAACACCTTGCACCAGGGTGCCACGATCAGCGTGACGGCGGCGCCGAAAATGGCGCAGACGATGCTGATGGCGATGTTGCTGATGACGTTGGCGTTCTGGGCTTATGCCTTCGCGGTGGTGTTCACCCGGGCGCAGGCGCTGGCGGTTGAACGCGAGGGCCACGCCGATTGGGTGCGCATGGTCGCTCGTAAGGAGTTGCAATGACCTGGGGCAGCCCGGCTGAGTTTTTTTCCATGGGTGGTTACGGCCTGTACGTGTGGGGCGCGTACGCTGTGTGTCTGGCCGCGATGCTGATCGAGCCCTGGCTCGCACGGCGGCAACGGCTCGAAGCACTGGTCGCTGCATCGCGCACAGAGAAGGATTCGCTATGAAACCCCGCCAAAAACGGCTGGCACTGATCGGCGGCATCGTGGCCGCCGTCGGCGTGGCCACCGCGCTGGTGCTCAACGCGTTCCAGAGCAATCTGGTGTTCTTCTATTCGCCATCGCAGGTGGCATCCAAGGAGGCCCCGCTGAACCGCACGTTTCGCATCGGCGGGCTGGTGCAGGAGGGCAGCGTCAAGCGCGCCGGCACCGACGTGCAGTTCCTCGTCACCGACACCGCGCAGACCGTGCCCGTGACCTATCGCGGCATCCTGCCCGACCTGTTCAAGGAGGGCAAAGGCGTGGTGGCGCAAGGCCAGATGCGCGACGACGGCGTGTTCGTCGCGCGCGAGGTGCTCGCCAAGCACGACGAGAACTACATGCCGCCCGAGGCCACCGAGGCGCTCAAACGCGCCACGCAGACCAACGGCAAGATCGCCGGTTCTGTCGTTGGAGGCAGCAAATGATTCCCGAACTCGGCCAGGTCGCGTTGTTGTTGGCGCTCGCGGTGGCGCTGGTGCAGGGCACGCTGCCGATCGCAGGCGCGGCGCGCGGCAATCGCGCCTGGATGGCGTTGGCGCGCCCGGCCGCGCAGACGCAGTGCCTGCTGGTCGTGATCGCTTTCGCGGCGCTGGCATACGCCTTCGGACACAACGACTTCTCGGTGCTGTACGTGGCGCAGAACTCCAACTCGGCGCTGCCGCTGCACTACCGGCTCGCCGGCGTGTGGGGCGGCCACGAGGGTTCGCTGCTGCTGTGGCTGCTGATGCTCAACCTGTGGATGCTGGCG
>DATKJN010000748.1:0-3963 GCA_035543655.1 Burkholderiaceae bacterium
GAGCGACATGCTGCAGGCGCTCGAGGCGGTGGCCGGCAAGGCCACGCGTGCGTTGGTCAAGCAGCAGCCCGACGCCACCATCCAGCGCATCGTGGCCGGTTGGTCCAAGGGCGCGGAGGCGGCGCGCGCCGCGAAGCTCGGGCTGCAGCCGGAGAAGGAATTCGCCGACATCGTGCTGCAGTACATCCACGACCACCCGGGCGCGGTGACCGACGGTGCGAAGAAGGCCGCCGCCGACTACGAGCGCACGCGCAAGAACTGAAGCGCCGTCACGCCGGCGCGCGCTGCTCGAGTCGTTGCTTCAGGCGCGCCAAGCCCTCGACGGCGCGCTGCGACAGCAGGCGGCTCGCGGCCGGCCACAGCGCGGTGCGCACGGCCTGGTCGTCGCCCGGATGCCGACTCCCCATGCGCCAGGTCAACCGGCAGCTGCGCGGTGTGAGCGCTGCAAAGTGCATCTCCATGCGCGGCAGCAAAGGCGCCAGGTCGCCTTCGGTGGCCAGCCAGGCGTCAGGACGCGCCTCGCGCACGTGGATGCCCACCTCGACGCGTCCGCGCCCAGGCACTTCGACGGTCTCGCGGTACGTCTTGCCGACGCTCGCGTGCGCCCGGTCATCGGCCGAGGCCACGCCGATCACGCCGGGGAACCACTCGCCGAGATGCTCGAGATTGGTGGCGTAGTCGTACACCGCCGCGACCGGGCACGCGATCTCGACCGACTGCTCGGCCAACGGATGCACAGGGCGCGCCGCGTCAGGCCGCCGCGGGGCCGCGCCAGGCGGATTGCGCCACCGCGGCTTGCGGCCGACGCGACCACAGCGCCGCCAGCCACGAGCGCGCCGCGGGCGGTGTGCGCGGCTCGCGCCGCAACCCGTCGCTGCACAGATCGAGCGTCGCGCGTTCGCCGAGCGCCATCACGAACAGCGGCTGCCCGGTGTCGACCACGAAGCTCTCGCCCGGATCGAGCACGATGTCGCGCGGGTCGTTGTCGATCGTGACCCACAGCGTGCCGGTCACGGCGCGCAGCAGCGTGCCTTGCGCCGCGTTGAGACGCAGGCCGCGCTTGCTTCCAACGGCCAGCCGGGCGTTCGGGGTATTGATCCACATGGCATGCTCCTTCAGAATGTGAGCGGGCCTGCATGAACATCCCTTTGCGGCCCGAATGTCCCGAATGATCCGCCTGGGGTGCCATCGGTGCAAACGATGATTTGGAATCTCTGACATTCCGCCAACGCATGCGAAAAGACATCGATCGATTGCCGCCGTTGGACCTGCTGCTGGCCTTCGAGGCGGCGGCCCGGCATTTGTCGTTCACCCGCGCAGCGGCCGAGCGCTTCGTCACGCAATCGGCCGTCAGCCGGCAGATCCGCGCGCTGGAAGACGACCTCGGTGTCGCGCTGTTCGCGCGCCAGCACCGCGCGCTGGTGCTCACGCCAGCGGGCGAGAAACTGCTGCTGGCCTGCCAGAACATGCTGGCGCAGATGCGACGCACCGTGGCGAGCATCCGCGCGCCGGCCGCGCGCGAGGTGCTGGCGATGTCGACCACGCCGAGTTTCGCGTCGTTGTGGCTGATCCCGCGGCTGCGCGATTTCACGCAGGCCAACCCCGGGGTCGATGTGCGGATCGACGCCAGCTACGAAATTCGCGATCTGCGTGCCGACGGCTTCGACATCGCGGTCCGCTACCAGCGTGCCAACGCCGGCGACGGCGAGCCGTTGTTCAGCGAGTCGATGCTGGCGGTGTGCGCGCCGTCGCTGCTCAAGGCCAAGGCGCCACCGCTGAAGTCCCCGGCCGATCTGCACGCGCACACGCTGCTGCAGATCGAGATCGCTCCGGGCACCGGCATGCCACTGGAGTGGGAGTCGTGGTTGTCGGCCCACGGCCTGCCCGAGTTGCAGCCGCGCTCGGTGGTGACGTTCTCGTCGTACAACGAGGTGGTGGCCGCTGCGCTCGAGGGCCAGGGGGTCGCGCTGGGGCGGCGCCCGCTGATCGATGGCCTGCTGCGCCAGCGCAAGCTGGTGGCGCCGTTCGGCGACATCAAGCAGACCGCCAAGGCCTACTTCGTGCTCACCGATGCGGCATCGCGCGCGCGCCCCGCGGTGCGCGCCATGGAAGAGTGGTTGCGCGTGCAGGCTCGGCGCACCGCCATCGCCGAAGCGGCCTGACCCCTGCGCCTGGCAACTACGCGCTCAGCCGCCGGCAGATCTCCAGCGACAGCGGCGACTGGTTCAGCGTGTAGAAGTGGATGCCCGGCGCGCCGCCGTCGAGAAGGCGGCGGCACAGGTTGGTGACCACGTCGAGGCCGAAGGCGCGGATCGATTCGGCGTCGTCCATGAAGCCTTCCATCTTGAGCGCCACCCAGCGCGGGATCTCGATGCCATCGCGCTGCGCGAACTGCGCGATGCGCGCGTAGTTCAGGATCGGCATGATGCCCGGCACGATCGGCACCGCGACGCCGAGCTTGCGCGCCTCGTCGACGAAGTGGAAGTAGGCGTCGGCGTTGAAGAAGAACTGCGTGATCGCCGCGCTCGCGCCGGCATTGACCTTGTCGGCGAAGAACTGCAGGTCGCGTTTGGCATAACGCTGCTGCGGGTGCACCTCGGGGTAGCACGCCACTTCGATGTGCCAGTCGGTGCCCTGCGTCTCGCGGATGAAGCGGATCAGCTCCGACGCGTAACGGAACTCGCCCGCGGTGGCGGTGCCGCTCGGCAGGTCGCCGCGCAGCGCGACCAGGCGACGGATGTTCTGCGCGCGGTAGGTGGCGAGGATCTGCGCGATGCCGGCCCGCGTGGAGCCCACGCACGACAGGTGTGGCGCGGCCTCGTGGCCCAGCGCGGCGATGGCACTCACGGTGGCCAGCGTCTTGTCGCGCGTCGAGCCGCCGGCGCCGTAGGTGACGCTGAAGAACTGCGGCTTCACGACGCCGAGCTCGGCCACCACGGTCTTGAGCTTGTCGTCGCCGACCGGTGTGTTCGGCGGGAAGAACTCGAAACTGATCGGCACCTGCAACGACGGCATGTCGCGCTCCTTGTCTCAGGCCTTCGGCGCGCCGTGCACGTACGGCGCCAGCGCCGCGGCGACGAAACGATTGGCGTCGGCGTTCAGTCCATGCTGTTCACTGCGCCGCACCACCGCGCCGGCGAGCCAGGGCAGCTCGAGCGGCTTGCCGGCCTGCAGGTCGCCGAGCATCGACGCCTTCACATGCGGCGGCAACCTGTCGGCGCCCGCCATCTGTGCATCGACGAACGCCTCGTCGAGCGCCATGCCTTCGGCGCGCGCCAGGGCTGCGGTCTCGGCCATCACCTGGCGCAGCAGGCGCCGCATCTCGGGATGCTCGCGCACCACGCCCACCGGCTGACGCGTCAGTGCCGTGAGGCTCGACAGCCCGACCAGGAACACGAACTTCTCCCACACCGCGCGGCGCGGGTCGGCCAGCAGGTCGGCCTCGACCTTCGCCTTCTGGCACAGCGCATGGAGCGCCTGCATCGCGTCGGCCTGGTTCGGCTGCAACGGCCCGAAGCGCACGCGCGCCAGCGGGCCCACGTGCTCGATCACGCCGGGGCTGCCGATGCGCGCCGAGATCTGCGCCACGCCGACCGCCACCGCGCTCGCGCCGACTTCGCGCGCGAGCATGTCCACCACGTCGACGCCGTTCTGCAACGGCAGCACCACGGTGCCGGGGCGCAGCAGCGGCTTCAACTTGGCGGCTGCCTCTTCGGCATCGGGCAGCTTGACGGCGAATACCACGATGTCGGCTGCACCGATGTCGGCCGGATCGGCGGAGACGTGATGCGGCCGCACGGTGGCATCGCCGAGTGCGCTGGTCACGCGCAAGCCATGCACTCGGATCTCTGCGCCGTGCGCGCCGCGCGCGATGAACGACACCCGCGCGCCGGCTTGGATCCAGCGCGCTCCGAAGTAGCCGCCGATGCCGCCGGCCCCGACGATCGCGATGTGCATCACGGG
>DATKJN010000749.1:0-6016 GCA_035543655.1 Burkholderiaceae bacterium
GCCTGCAGGCGCAGCGCCAATTGCTCATGCGTCACGGCCTCGAGCCGGCGGCACACGACGTACCCTGAGTCCTGAGCAGCCAGCACACCGTCTTGCGCGAGCATCTGCAGCATGCGGGCGAACAGGCGCCGGTGGGGTCCGATGATGCCGAGCGTGCGGGCCTCGGCGTCGGCGGTGAACCAGCGCCCCGGTGCGTCGGAGAATGCGAGCTCGCGCAGGGCCAGCGCCACGTACGCTGCGCTGAGCCGATCCAGCTGCGGCAGCAGCACGTCGTAGAGGGCCAGCCGATGCTCTGCGGCCAGCGCATCGAAGCGTGCGAACACGCTGGCGCCGTGCTGTGCGGGAGGCACCAACCGCGCTGCGGCACGCGAGTGGTCGGGTGACGGTTCCCACACCACGCCGTAGCCCAGCGCGGCGATCGCATCGGGCCCCGCGGGCTGCGCCTGCGCGGCGATGCGTTGCAAGGATTCGCGCGCGGCGCGACGCAGCGCCACGCCTTCGAGTGAACCCAGACACACGCCGCTGTCGTCGTGCAAGGTCACGTCGGCGAGCCATTGCGTCGGTTCGGCCTCATCGGCATCGCGCAGGCGGGCATGGCACCAGAGCTTGGCCGGCAATGGCGTGGCATCGAGCTGCACCTTGTGCACGCCGGCGAACAGGTACACAAAGCCGTCGTCGTCCCGCACCGGCAGCGCGAGTCCCACGGCCTGCAGTGCGCCGTCGAGCAAGCCGGGGTGCGCGAGGGTCACCTCATCGGCGAGCGCGGCTTCGGGCAACTGCACGCGTGCCAACACGGCGCCATCGCAGCGTTGTGCCCGCTGCAAGGTGGCGAAGGCGGGCCCGAGTTCGATGCCGAGGCAGCGCAAGCGCTCGTAGTGCGGCGCGCAATCGCTCGGCGCGCCCAGTTCGCTAGACCGCTGTGCGAGGGCGAGCGCCGCGCCGGGCCGGGATCGTGCATCCGCAATCGCGAGGCGCCCGCTGGCATGAAGTTGCCACGAGGACTGCGCCTCATCTGAGGCGAACCGGCCGTGAATCTCGAAATGGTGCGTGTCGTCGCCATTGCCCGCCGGCCGGCAAAGCAACTGCACTTGCGCGCCCGCATCAGGCAGCACCAGCGGTGCATGCACCACGAAGTCGGTCACCATCGCGGCACGGTTCCACAGCGCCCGAGCGGCCGCGGCCGCGATCTCGAGAAACACCGGGCCGGCCACCAAGGCAGCCCCGTGAAGGCGGTGCTGGCCGAGATAGGACGGCGCGTCAGGGTGCAGCCACAGCTCGAACGTGGGCACCGGGTGTGCCAGGCGTCGGCCACGCAACGACGTGGCGCGTACCGGCCGAGGGGACTCGGAGCTCGGGTCGATGGCCTTCGCGGCAGAAGCCGCGGGCACCCAATACGACTGCCGCTCGAACGGATAGGTCGGCAGCGCGACGCGGCGCGCGGCGTATGGCCGCTGCACTTCGGCCCAATCGATGGCGGCGCCCTGCACGTAGGCAGCGGCCAGCGCGTGCATCAGCACGTCCCAATCGTCCTTGCCGCGGCGCATCGAGGCGATGAACGTGGCGTTGGGCAGCGTGCGCTCGGCCAGCGCGGCCAGCGTGGGGTGCGGACCGACTTCGATGAAACGTCGAAACCCCTGAGCGCCCAGCCACTCGAGGCCGTCGGCAAAGCGCACCGGTTCACGCAGGTGGCGCCGCCAGTACACCGCATCGGGCGCGCCGTTCGGCAGCGCGGTTCCGGTCACGTTCCACGCCACCGGGATGGTCGGGGCTTTCATCGCCACGCGCGAAGCGGCCGCCTCGAGGTCTTGCAGTGCCGGTTCGACCCACGGCGAATGGGCGGCCAGTGCGACATGCAGGCGGTGGCCTTGCACGCCGCGGCTCGCCATGCGAGCGAGCAACTCGTCCACCGCTTCGGCTGCGCCGGCCACCACCGAGCTGTCGGCGGCGTTGAACGCTGCGATGCTGGCGCGGCCGCGGCTGGCGGCCACCGCCTGAGCCACCTCGTCGCTCGAGGTGTAGAGAGCAGCCATGCAGCCGCCGGCCGGCAGGGCCTTCATCAAGCGGCCGCGTTCGGCGACCAGCGACAGGCCATCTTCCAGGCTGAACACGCCCGCTGCGCAGGCCGCCGCATACTCACCCAGCGAATGGCCGATGGCAGCACACGGCTTGACGCCCCAGCGTCGCCACAACTCGACCAGCGCCAGCTCGATGGCGAACAGCGCCGGTTGTGTCCAATCGGTGTCGTGCAGCGCGCCCGATGCATCGTCCCCGGCCTCAGCCAGCACCGACTTCAACGTGCGACCTTGCGCGTCTGCGCCCAGCAAGGCATCACAACGATCGATGACCGCTGCAAAAGCGGGCGCGAGCGCGTGCAGTCGCATCGCCATGCCGGGGTACTGAGACCCCTGGCCAGTGAACAGGAAGGCGAACTCGGTCGTTTCGCCGGGCTGTCCGCTGCCGACATGCAACGCCGCGTGCGCATGCCCGCTCGCCAATGCCTGCAACGCCGCCCGTGCGCTGGCCAGGTCAGGGGCAACGATGGCCGCGCGGTGCGCCATGTGCGAACGGCCGACGGCGGCACTGGCCGCGATGTCGACAAGCCCGGCGCCGGTCGAGCGGTCGTTGAGCGCGTCGAGGTAGCGCCGCGCCAAGGCCGCGAGCGCTGCGGGCGTGCGCGCCGACAGCGGCAACACGTGCAGCGGCGCTGTTGCGCGATGCGCGTCGACCGCCGCCGCAGGCGCTTCTTCCAGCACCATGTGCGCATTGGTGCCGGAGAAGCCGAACGAGCTCACGCCAGCGCGGCGCGGCTGCTCGCCGCGTGGCCAATCACGGCCTTCGGCCGCCACCGCCAGCGGGTGACGATGCCACTCGATGTGCGGACTCGGCTGTCGGAAATGCAAATGCGGCGGAATGCGCTCGTGCACCAGCGACAGCACGACCTTGATCACGCCGGCCACGCCAGCGGCCGACTCCAGGTGTCCGATGTTGGTCTTGACCGACCCGATCAGCAGCGGTGAATCGGTCTCGCGCTTGTCGCACAGCGCCGCGCCCAGTGCACGAACCTCGATCGGATCCCCCAGCATGGTGCCGGTGCCGTGCGCTTCCACGTAGTCGATATCGGCGCCGGTCAACCGCGCATCGGCCAGTGCGGCGCGAATCACCGCCTCCTGCGCCGGGCCGCTCGGCACGGTGAGCCCACCGCTCTTGCCGTCCTGGTTGCTCGCACTGCCGCGAATGACGGCCAGCACCCGGTCGCCGTCGGCCTGCGCATCGGCGAGCCGCTTGAGCACCAGCATGCCGCAGCCTTCGCCGCGTGCAAAGCCGTCGGCCGCTGCATCGAAGGTCTTGCAGCGGCCGTCGGGTGCCAGCATGTGCGCCTTGGTGAGCGCGATCGTGGTCTGTGGCGAGCACATGATGTTCACGCCGCCCGCCAAGGCCACCCGCACCTCGCCGCTGCGCAGGCTTTGCAGCGCCACATGCAGGGCCACCAGCGACGACGAACAAGCCGTGTCGATCGACAGCGCGGGGCCGCGCAGGTTGAGAAAGTACGCCACGCGCCCTGAGACCACGCTGTGTGCATTGCCCGACGCCAGGTAGGCATCGATGGCATCGTCACCGCGGTCGAGCACGCGCTGAAAGTGGTCGCTGTTGCAAACGCCGATGAACACGCCAGTGGCCGTGCCGCCGAGTGACGCCGGCGCGATGCCCGCATGCTCCAGCGCTTCCCATGTCACTTCGAGCGCCAGGCGCTGCTGCGGGTCCATCGTCAGCGCTTCGCGCGGTGCGATGCCGAAGAACCCGGCATCGAAGCCGTCCACGCGCTCCAGAAAACCACCGCTGCGCAC
The DNA here is from genome assembly GCA_035543655.1 of Burkholderiaceae bacterium. Lineage (GTDB taxonomy): Bacteria > Pseudomonadota > Gammaproteobacteria > Burkholderiales > Burkholderiaceae_C > JAEUPI01. The sequence goes on from DATKJN010000749.1 coordinate 3,846, forward strand.
CGACATGCGCGCAGGCGCGTCCGGATCGGGATCGAAGCACGCGTCGATGTCCCAGCGTTCGGCTGGCACTTCGCGTATGGCGTCGCGACCTTCGTGAAGCAATGCCCAGAATGCCTGCGGATCGTCGGCACCACCGGGGAACCGGCAACCGATACCGACGATCGCGATCGGCTCGCGCGCTTGCGCAGCCTCGAGCTTCTCGTGCAGCTCGACAGCGAGCAACGCCAGCCGTTTGGGCGAAAGCTTGGCTATGCGGTCGAGAAAATCGCTGGTCACGTCCTGGGTCTGCTGCCGGCCTTCACGGAGACCCATGACGCCGCTTGTTGCTGTTATCGCTGGACCTTGGACTGAAAACGCGCGGCCAATTGCCGCTCGACCTCCGCGTCCGACAGGTCCTCGATGCAGTCGACGATTGTCGAAGCGGAAGTGCCGGTTGCGGGACCAGAGACATCGAATTGAGGGGTATCGGACGTCGACAATTCCCGCAGGAGATGGTCTGTCAGCGCATCGATGGTGGGATGGTCGAACAGCAGCGTGGCCGGGAGGGGGCGGCCGAGCGCGGTGGCCAGCGTGTTGCGCAGTTCCACCGCCAGCAAAGAGTCCAGTCCCAACTCGCCGAGGGGTGTGCCGGGGTCGATGCCATGCCCGGTGGGTTGACCCAGCGCGCGCAGTGCGCGCTCGCGTACGAATGCGGCCAACAGCGAACGCCGACGCGCCGCCGGGGCGGCAGCAATTTGTGAGGCGATCCCATTTGTATTGTTTGCCGTCGCCGCCGCCTCCAGTGCCGCGATTCGCCCGTCAACCGATGCCAACGGTTCACGCTCGCGATCCAACAGTTCGCTCAGCCACGCGGGTGCCGCGCCGGCACGCGCCGTGTGTGCGGCATAACGAGCCCACAGCGCCGGCAGCACGACCACCTGGGCCGCGGGCAGCGCGAGCGCACGCGCCAGCGCCTGCAGCCCCTGCACTGGCGTGATCGGCAGCAGGCCTAACGTGGCCATGCGTTCGGCAGCGCCGCCCTGCACGGCTGCGCCGACATCGCTCCACGCCCCCCAATTGATCGCCACCGCGGGCAGCCCGCGCGAATGACGCGCCTGCGCGAACTGATCGAGGAACGCATTGGCGGCACTGTGGTTGCTTTGCCCCGGCGAGCCCAGCACGGCGGCCGCCGACGAGAACAACACAAAGAAGTCGAGCGCGTCGGCGCGGGTCGCCGCTTCGAGCGCGTGTGCGCCCAGCACCTTGGCGCGAAAGGGCCGGGCAAACCGTTCGGCATCTTGCTGCAGCACCGACGCGTCGGCCACTTCGCCGGCACTGTGGATCACGCCACGCAAGGGCGGACCGCTATGGCGCACCGCCTCGAGCAGCGTGCCGAGCGCAAGCGGGTCGGCCACATCCAGCGCCTGGGTCACGATCTGCGCGCCGCGGGCCCGCCAGGCATCGATCAGGTGCGCGGCCTCGGCCGTGACGCCGCGGCGGCCGATCAGGACCACCCGACCGGCGCCTTGATCCACGATCCAGCGCGCCACGACCAGGCCGAGACCGGCCAATCCACCGGTGACCAGATAGGTGCCGTCGCGACGGATCGACGGTGTTGCCGCATCGCGGCGACGCAGCACGATGCGGCCCACGTGCCGTGCTTGCGCCATGAGGCGCCATGCCGTGCCCGCGCCCTCGGCCGATGGACCCAGTGCAAAGACATGGCGTGGCAATGGCGCCAGCTCGCCGCGCTGCCAGGCCAGCATCAGCTGGTCGAGCAATCTGGACACCAACGCTGGATCGCGGCGCTCGGTCTCGCCCCAGTCGACAACGTGATAGCACAGGTCGCGTGCGAGGCCGCGCACCCAGGCCTCGCTCTTGATGCCACGCTTGCCGATCTCGATGAAGCGCCCGCCGCGCGCGATGGTCGCGAAGCCGGCTTCGATCAGCGCATCGCCAGCCAGCGAATTGAGCACCACGTCGACCCCCGCGCCGGCGGTGGCTGCGAGCACCTGCTCGCCGAATGCGGCGCTGCGCGAATCGAACACGTGCGCGACGCCCAGCGACCGCAACAAGTCGCGTTTGGCCGCCGAGCCGGCGGTGGCCAACACCTCGGCGCCGGCACGCAGCGCCAGGTGCACGGCAGCCAGCCCGACACCCCCCGCGGCGGCGTGCACGAGCACCCGTTCGCC
>DATKJN010000750.1:0-2162 GCA_035543655.1 Burkholderiaceae bacterium
GGGCGACTGCATCCTGCGCTCCACCGTCATTGCGGTGCCGGAACGCGAGGCGGTGTTCGACACCTATCCGCGCACGCGCGACCTCGCCACCGCGATCGGCTGGCGCTCGGCGGTGTTCGTGCCGCTGCTGCGCGAGGGCAAGGCGATTGGCTGCATCGGCATCCTGCGTTCGCAAGCGGGCACGTTCGACGCCAAGGAGGTGGCGTTGGCACAGGTATTCGCCGACCAGGCGGTGATCGCGATCGAAAACGTGCGCTTGTTCAACGAGACCAAGGAGGCGCTGGAGCAACAGACCGCCACGGCCGAAGTGCTGCAGGTGATCAGCAACTCGGTCGCCGATGCGACCCCGGTGTTCCAGAAGATTCTGCAAAGCTGCCGGCGACTGTTCGGCGGGGAGGCGTCCGTCGGCAGCAGCATCGTGCTGTTGGGCGAGGACGACCAGTACCACATGGTCGACTACCTTGGGCCGCGGCGTGAGGAGACGCTGAAGCAGTTTCCGCGCTCGCGCGCCGACACGCCAGCCGCCGAGATGGCGATTCGCGAACGCCGTGTGCTGCGCATCGCCGACGTGCTGAACGGTCCCGATACGCCGGAGACGATCCGCACGGTGTTGCTGCGGGGCGGCTATCGAAACTTCACGATGGCGATGGCGCCGATGCTGTGGAAGGACCAGGGCATTGGCGTCATCTCCGCGATGCGCGCGGTCACCGAGCCGTTCACCGACAAGGAGATCGCGCTGCTGAAGACCTTCGCCGACCAGGCGGCGATTGCGATCCAGAACGCGCGGCTGTTCAACGAGACCAAGGAGGCGCTCGAGCAGCAGACCGCCACGTCTGAGGTCTTGCGGGTCATCAGCAGCTCGGTGGCCGACACCAAGCCGGTGTTCGACGCCATCCTGCAGGCCTGCGAGCGCCTGTTCGACGGACTTCACATGGGTATCACCTTGCTCGGCCACGATGGCGCGATTCATCTCGCCGCGCACCATGGACCCCTGGGAGACCGGACCGCGTTCGAGCAGAGTTTCCCGGTGCCGCTCAGCCCCGAATCGGGTTCGGGCGCAGCCATCCTGGCGCTGAAGGTGATGCACTACCCCGACGTGGAGCACGGACCCGATGTGCCACCCTACGTGCAGCGCAGCGCGTTGCCGACGCAGACGCGCGCGGTGATCTTCGCACCGCTGGTCTGGGAAGATCGCGGCATCGGCACCGTGTTCGTCGGCCGCCGCGAGGCGCGCGCCTTCTCCGACAAGGAGATCGAGATGTTGCGCACCTTCGCCGACCAGGCGGTGATCGCGATCCAGAACGCGCGCCTGTTCCGCGAGATCGAAAACAAGAGCCGGCAGCTCGAAGCCGCCAACCAGCACAAGAGCGAATTCCTGGCCAACATGAGCCACGAGCTGCGCACACCGCTCAACGCGATCATCGGCTTCTCCGAGGTGCTGACGGAGCAGATGTTCGGCGAGGTGAACGACAAGCAGATGGAGTACCTGCTGGACATCCATTCCTCGGGGCAGCACCTGCTGAGCTTGATCAACGACGTGCTCGACCTGTCGAAGATCGAGGCCGGCAAGATGGAACTCGACCTGTCGTGCTTCGACCTCGGCTTGCTGTTGGAGCACTCTGCGACGCTGGTGCGCGAGCGCGCACAGCGACACGGCCTGGCGCTCGAACTCGACGTCGGCGAAGGGCTCACCGAGTGGGTGGCCGACGCGCGCAAGGTCAAGCAGGTGGCGGTCAACCTGCTGTCCAACGCGGTGAAGTTCACCCCCAATGGCGGCCGCGTGTGCGTGCGCGCCAGGCAGTTGAACGGCGTGGACGGCCTGTCGGGCACCTGGGCCGAAGTGAGCGTGACTGACACCGGCGTGGGCATCGCCCCGGAGGACCAGGCGCTGGTGTTCGAGGAGTTTCGCCAGGCCAGCGGCAACGTGCTGCGCAAGGCCGAAGGCACCGGTCTGGGCCTGGCGCTGGTCAAACGCTTCGTCGAGTTGCACGGCGGCACGGTGTCGCTGGAGAGCGAACCGGGCCAAGGCTCGACGTTCCGCTTCACGCTGCCGCAGCATGAGGTAAAGGCTCTGCAATGACGCGCCGTCGAGGACCGCCATGACCAAGACGATCCTGATCGTCGAAGACAACGCCAAGAACATGAAACTGGTGCGCGACCTG
>DATKJN010000751.1:0-2919 GCA_035543655.1 Burkholderiaceae bacterium
TGATCATCGCCGGCGTGCCGTTCGGCTTGACGCCGTGGCGCAGCGCACGGTCCCAATCTTCCGGCTTGTAGGCCAGAGTGACGCTGCCCGGACCGGTGTGGATCGCGGGGCCCTTGATGCGCAGGCTGCCGTTGTCGACGAACACACGGCCAGCGCCGTTGGCGCCGTGGCAATCGACGCAGCCGCGCGATGCATATAGGTACGCACCCCGATCGCGAGCCGCCGCGTCGTCGGCCAGCACCGGTGTCTTCAGCGCCGGCAACGCCACCACCCGCTGGCGCTTGCGCTCGCCGTTCCACACCAGGCCGGCCACCACCAGCGCCAGCAACACCACCAACGACACCACACCGATCAACGTGCGACGCAACCAGACCTTCATCAACGACTCTCCATGGCTCGGATCAGAAGTGCAATTCGCCGCCTTACGCGGCCACGCCCTGCTCGCTGGCCAGGGCCTCGCTCAGCTTGTCCCAGGCGCGGTCGTCGAGCACCTCGCGCGCGATGTCCAGCATGGCGCCGAACGCGGCCCGCGGCAGCACGGCCTGCAGGCTGCGGAAGCGCTGCGCGCGTTCGTGCGGCGGCAGCGCGGGTGTCATCCAGCGCAGCACCAACGCACGCTGCTCCGGCGTCGATTGCGCGACGATGCGCTGCTCGATGGCGGCGATCGCGGCATCGTCGTAGCGGCCCCACAGCACCTCGTTGTGCACGGTTTCCTCGAAGTGCATGTGCTCCAGGTTCTCGGCCACGAACAACGCCAGGTGGCGGTACAGGCGCAGGGCCTGCGTGGCACTCGGAAACACGCGCACCGCCACCACTTCGGCCTCGAGCGCGACGATGGCCTCGAGGTGGTGCACGTGCTCGCCGTGAATGCGTTGCGTGGCGCCCGGCTGCGCGGCCTCGATCTCCGGATGCACGACGCCGTTTTCGATCAGCGCGTGGTGCCGGCACATGTCGAGCAGCGCGTCGAGCTGGTCCAGCACGCTCGACACCTCGCGCGCATCGCTCACGTCGAGCGCACCCACACGCGCCAGCATGGCAGACATGAACAGCCGCAGCGCGCGGTGGATCGGCGCGTAAAGGTCGAGGCGGGCGGGGTTGTGGGTCATGGAGTCCTCGCGTCAAAGGTTCGAGTTCGAGCGGTCAGTGTCGGCATGCAGCGTTGCCGGCGCATCGACCAAGAGAGCCAGCGGTGGGTCTACACGGCGGCCAGCGCCTGCTGCAAGTCGGCGCGCAGGTCGTCGACGCCTTCGATGCCCACCGACAGCCGCACCGCGTTGGGCGCAATGCCGGCCACGCGCATCTGCTCGTCGTTCATCGTGCCGCGCCACATCGCCGCGGCGTGCACCACCAGGCTCTCCACGCCGCCCAGGCTCACCGCCTGGCGCGGCAGCTTCAAGGCGTGCACGAAGCGGCTCGCCGGCTCGTAGCCGCCGCGAACCACGATGTTCATCACGCCGCCGAAGCCGCGCATCTGCGCCTTCGCCAGGGCATGCTGCGGATGCGACTCGAGCCCGGGGTAGAACACGCGCTCCACCTGCGGCTGCTGCTCGAGCCAGCGCGCGAGCTCGAGCGCACTGGCGTTGTGCTGGCGCACGCGCAGCGCCAAAGTGCGCATGCCGCGCAGCAGCAGCCACGCATCCATCGGGCTCAGCGTGGCGCCCAGGCAGATCTGGGTCGGCCACAGCGCATCGATGAGGCTGCGCGCACCGACCACGGCACCGGCGGTGATGTCGTGGTGGCCGCCCAGGTACTTGGTGGCGCTGTGCACCACCAGATCGATGCCGAGCGCGAGCGGCTGTTGATTCAACGGGCTGGCGAAGGTGTTGTCGCACACGCTGAGCGCGCCCGCGGCACGCGCCAGCTTCGCCACCGCGGCCAGATCGGTCAGCGCGCAGGTCGGATTGACCGGCGTCTCGGTCATCACCAGCTTCGTGCCCGGCTCGATCGCACGCTGCCACGCGGCCAGGTCGGTCTGGTCAACCAGCGTGCAGCGCACGCCGAAGCGCGGCAGCAATTCGGCGAAGTGCTTGGCACTGGCCATGTAGTGGTTGGTCTGCGCCACCACGTGATCGCCGGCCTTCAGCAGGCCGAGCAACACCAGCGACACCGCTCCCATGCCCGATGCGGTGACCAGGGCGTCGTGGGTGTCGTTGCCGCCCTCGAGCGCCACCAGTTGCTGCGCCACCTGCTCGTGCAGCGGGTTGCCGTAGCGGGTGTAGTAGCGCGCATGGCGCGGCTGGCTCGCCATCTCGGCGAACGCCTGTGCATCGCGCGCCGCGAAGGTGGCGCTGTAGATGATCGGCGGCACCAGCGCGCTGTCGGCCGTCGCGCCGCCGTGCGCCCCTTGCACGCACACGGTGTCGGGGCTGGGCAATTGGGTCATGGCGTTCACCCTCGCGTGTTCAACGTGCGTTTGCCGTGCAGCCGCGCATCATGCCGCGAGTCATCGGCCTTGCGGCGCTGCTCCACAATGGTCGCGGATTTCAGATGCAACCATGAGCGCACTGGCCGTTGACCCGTGGACCCCGCGCGCGCGCGCCGGCTGGCTGTTGGCGTGGCTCGCGTTCTGGCTGTTGATGGTGACGGTCGGCGTGCAGGACCACCTGCGCGAGCACGGACCCCATGCGCTGTGGCGTCCGTTGCTGTGGGAGGGCTCGGCGGGGCTGGTGGCCAGCGTGATGCTGGCGTTGATGTGGCGGCGCGCACCGCGCCATGACGATGTGCTGACGCGGCCGTCGCGCTGGTTCGCGCGCCAGCTGCGCTGGCTGCCGCTGCTGGCGCCGTTGTTCGTGATCGCGATCTACGCCATCCGACACGGCGTGGTGGCGGCGCTCGGGCAGACCTACCCCCACCCGCCATGGGGCACCGTGTTCCTCTACGAGTGCACCAAGTTCGCGTTGTTCTACATGTTGTTCGTCG
>DATKJN010000752.1:0-2074 GCA_035543655.1 Burkholderiaceae bacterium
CAACATGCTGACGCCGATCGAGCTGATCAAGGCCACGGTCGATGCGATGGCCGAGCGCGGCTTCGGCCGCATCGTCAACATCACCTCGGGCGCGGTGAAAGCGCCGATCGACGTGCTGGGCCTGAGCAACGGCGCCCGCAGTGGCCTCACCGGATTCGTCGCCGGCCTGGCGCGGCAGTCGCGCGTGGCCTCGCGCAACGTCACGATCAACAACCTGCTGCCCGGCGTGTTCGACACCGACCGCATCCAGGCCACGCTGAAGGGGCAGGCCGCCAAGACCGGCAAGTCGATCGAGGAGTTGAAAGAGGCTCGCAAGGGCGGCGTGCCCGCCAAGCGCTACGGCACGCTGGAAGAGTTCGGCGAGGTGTGCGCCTTCATCTGCAGCGCACAGGCCGGTTACCTCACCGGGCAGAACATCCTGCTCGACGGCGGCGCGTACCCGGGCACGTACTGACCTGCCCGCAACTCCGACCACGCGCGAATTCGCGGAGAGAGTCACCGCTTCGCGGCATGACGCTGCGCAATCAGCGCCGCCTTGTCGCGCACCATGCCGCCGGACGCACCGGTCTCGAGCAGGCTCTTCAGGTCACACAACACGATCGCGAAACCTTCGGTGGCGTCGATGGCGTGCGCCGCAGCGTCGTCACCGACGAACCCCGAGACCGTGACCGCGATCCGCGTGGCGCGCACGCCGTGCGCGTGGAATCGCATGTCCACCGATTGACCGTCGGACCAGTCGAAGGCGATGCGCCGGTTCACCTCGAACGCCGTCACGGCCACCGTGTCGCGGGCACCCGGCACCATGAAGTCCCACTCGACGCGCGCATGGGGTGCCAGCGGACCACTGGTGTCGCGAAGCCAGAACTGGCGGATGCGTTGCGGGTCGACGAAGGCGTCGAACACTTCAGCGGGTGCGCACCGAATCAGCATCTCGGTGTGAGCGGTGGGCATGTTCATGATCGGGCTCCTGCAGGTGACGGCCCAGCAAGGCGCGGGCCAGGTCGGCGCCCGGCTCAGGCGTCGAAGCGCACCTCGGCCGCGGCCACCGGCGTCACCCGCGGCCCGAAGCTGTCCAGATGCGACAGCGTGGTGGTGTGGTGGGCCGAGATCTGCGCCGCGGTGAGCACGCCGTTGTCGATGGTGGAGTGCGCGTCGGACACCAGCACCACCGGATAGCCCAGTGCCAGCGCGCGCCGCACGGTGGAATCGACGCAAAACTCGCTTTGCAGGCCGCACACCACCAGATGCTCGACATCGCGCGCTCGCAGCAGCGCCTGCAACTCCGTGTGATGGAACGAGTCGGTGGCGGTCTTGCGAACGCGGATGTCGTCGGGCTGCGCCGACAGGCGCGCGTCGAGCTGCCAGCCTTCGCTGCCGTGCCGCATCGGGCCCTGGTCTTCGTGCTGGATCAGGAACACCGGCACGCCGGCCGCGCGTGCCTTGGCCGCCATCGTGTTGATGCGCTCGATCACGCGCGCGATGTCGAACGCGGCTTCGTCGCCGTTGCAAAGAATGTGCTGCACGTCGATGACAAGAAGGGCTTGGAACATGGCAGGAGAGTGTGTGTGATTCGTTGTCGGGCTGCGTTCAATCGCCCGCGGGAAGCATCATGATCTGCCATCGCCCGCCGACCTTGGAGACGATGACGCGATAGTCGATCGGGCTGCGCAGGTATCGAGCGTCGACGTAACCCTGCCTCCCATGCGAGGTTGAGTGCAATTCAAGCGACGATGACATGGCACGTAGGACGAAGACTACCGGCCCTTGCCGTGGTGTCCGATCGAGCCGCCGGGCATTCGTGGTCACACTGGTTGAACGACCCACGAAAGGAGTTTGGCATGCAAGTACCGAGCAAGACCCTGATCGACCTGGAGAACAAATTCTGGCAGTCGATGGTCGACGAGGACACCGACACGGCCTTGGCGATGCTCAACGAACCCGCGCTGATGGTCAGTTCGCACGGGGCGATGAAGTTCGACCATGCGGGCTACCGGCAGATGGCGGAGAAGGGCTCGATGGTCCTGAAGTCCTATCAGCTCAGCGACATCGACGTCGTGCTGCCGGCCGACGACAC
>DATKJN010000753.1:0-5148 GCA_035543655.1 Burkholderiaceae bacterium
GCGGCCTGCCTTCGACGGCCCAGCCGGCGATCGTGGTCAGCACGTCGTCCATCGGATGGATCTCCCTGGTCTTCTGAAGAAGAGCCTAGGGGATCGTCCACACACCGCCGTGTCAGGCCGCGACAGCCCGCATGTTCACTATCGACCATCAAGCGACGCGACGCCTCACTTGCCGATGCAGAAGCGGCCGAAGATCTCGCCCAGCAGATCATCGGTGGTGAAAGCGCCGGTGATCTCTCCGAGCGCGTCGTGCGCGAGTCGCAATTCCTCGGCGAACAACTCGAGCGCGGCGTCGCCGCTCGCGGCGTGCTGCGTGGCCGCCTCCAGGTGCGCGGCCGCGCGGCGCAAGGCCTCGACATGGCGCGTGCGCGCGATAAAGCTGCCGCCCGCCGGTGCCGCCTGCCAGCCGGCTTGCTGCAGCAAGGCTTGGCGCAAGGACTCGAGGCCCTGACCGGTGAGTGCCGAGACGACGACCGCATCGCCCGGCTCGTGTGCCGGCGGCGCGGCATCGGACTTGTTCAGCACGTGCAGACGGGGCGCGTGCGTGCGCCGCTGCAACTCGGCTTCGATCGCCACTTGCTCCGCGCGCACCGCCGGCTCATGTCGCCGCGTCAGGTCGTGCAGCAGCAGCACCACATCGGCGCGCGCGATTTCGTCCCAACTGCGCGCGATGCCGATGCGCTCGACTTCATCGCGCACGTCGTCGGACGCGCGCAAGCCCGCGGTGTCGACCACATGGATCGGCACGCCCTCGATCTGGATCGTCTGGCCGATCTTGTCGCGCGTCGTGCCCGCGATCGGCGTCACGATCGCCAACTCGGCGCCTGCCAGCGCATTCAGCAAAGAACTCTTGCCGACGTTGGGCTGGCCGGCCAGCACCACATGGATGCCTTCGCGCAGCAGCGCACCGCGGCGCGCACTCGCCAACACCGCTTGCAGGCGGGCGCGAATGCGATCGAGTCGCCCGACCGCGTCGGCGCGCTGCAGGAAATCGATCTCTTCGTCGGGGAAGTCGAGCGTCGCCTCGACCAGCGTGCGCAGCTCGATGATGGCGTGCGCCAACGCATCGATCTCGCGCGAGAACTCACCTTGCAGCGAACGCGCCGCCGAGCGTGCCGCGGCTTCGGTGCCGGCGTCGATCAGGTCGGCCACGGCTTCGGCTTGTGCCAGGTCGAGCTTGCCGTTGAGGAACGCGCGTGTCGTGAACTCGCCGGGGTCGGCCAGGCGCAAGCCGGGCAGTCGGACCGCGTCGGCGCCGCCGTCGCGCTCGGCGGCGGCCTCGAGGCAGCGCGCCAGCAGCAGTTGCAGCACCACCGCGCCACCATGCGCGTGCAGCTCGAGCACGTCCTCGCCGGTGTAGGAGGCCGGCGCCGAAAAGTACAACGCCAGGCCGTCGTCGATCGGCTGTCCGTCGGCGGCCAGGAAGGCCACGCGGGTGGCATGGCGGGCCTGCAGCGCGCGCCCGCACAGCGCAGCGGCCAACGCGCCAAGCCCGCGGCCCGACACGCGCACGATGCCCACCGCGCCACGCCCCGGAGCCGTGGCAATCGCGACGATCGGATCGGCGAGGCGCGACAACATCGACAAATTGTGGCCGACGCCGCAGTGGTCACACCCGTTCGAGGCCAACCCAAATGAAAACAACCCGCCCGAGGCGATCGGGCGGGTTGCTGCGTTGGCGCGGGGGGGAGCGTTGAGCGGTTCGCTTGAACCGTTCCCTTCGCGCTCCAGAGCCGGATTCCCCGGGTCGGCCCCGCTTAGGACCAATGTGGCCTGCTAGGAGCAGGCCACCGAATGTCTCTCTTGCTTATCGGCACCGTTGCCGAATGCTTGAGTCAATGATGAACCTCACACCGTCGCGTTCCAACCCCCCGAATGGGGCATGCAACCCCACGCGTGCAAGCGTCACGGTCATTGCGCACGCGCGGGGCGCGGTGTTGCGCGCGCGCACGAAAGGGCTCGCGGCGTGAGCAGCACTACTTCGACATGCCAAGCTTGGGCGCCACGCCGAGCTGGCGATTGATGAACCACTGCTGCGCGATCGACAGGATGTTGTTGGTCAGCCAGTACAGCACCAGTCCCGCCGGGAAGAAGAAGAACATCACGCTGAACACCAACGGCATGATCCACATCATCTTGGCCTGCACCGGATCGGGCGGCGTCGGATTGAGCCAGGTCTGAAACATCGTCGAGCCGGTCATCAGCAGCGGCAGGATGTAGTACGGATCCATCGCCGACAGGTCCTTGATCCAGCCGATCCATGGCGCGCTGCGCATCTCGACCGACGACAGCAGCACCCAGTACAACGCGATGAAGAACGGGATCTGCACCACGATCGGCAAGCAGCCGCCCAGCGGGTTGACCTTCTCCTCGCGATAGATGCGCATCATCTCCTGCTGCATCTGCTGCGGCTTGTCCTTCAGCCGCTCGCGCATCTCCATCACCTTGGGGTTGATGGCCTTCATCTTGGCCATCGAGCGGTAGGCGGCAGCGTTGAGCCAGTAGAACGCGATCTTCAGCAGCACCACCAACGCAACGATCGACCAACCCCAGTTCTTCAGCAGCTGGTGCAGATGGTCGAGCAGCCAGAACAGCGGCTTGGCCAAGATCGTGAAGTAGCCGTAGTCCTTGACGAGGTCGAGGCCAGGGGCCATCGCCTCGAGCTTCTTCTCTTCCTGCGGGCCAGCGAACAAGGTCGCGTCGTGCACCAGCGTTGTGTTGGGTGCGAGGCTGCCCAGCTTGACCATCATCGCCACCGCGTACTGGTTGTCGCCCAGCCTGCTGGTCACGTAGTCGCGCGTGCCCGCGGCAATCAGCCACGCCGATGCGAAGTAGTGCTGCACCATCGCGATCCAGCCGTCGCTGGCGCTGGTCTGGTGGCTGGCCTTGCCCTTCTCGATGTCCTTGAAGTCGATCTTCTCGAACTTCTTGGCTTCGGTGTAGACCGCCGGGCCGGTGAAGGTGAAGTAGAAGCTCGATTCACCGGCCGGCGCATTGCCGTCGCGCACCAACTGCAGGTACAGCTGTGGCGCCAAGGTCTTGTCGCTGGTGTTGACGATCTCGTGCTTCACGCCGATGCGATAGTCGCCGCGCTTCAGCGTGTAGGTCTTGCGCAGCACCACCCCATTGACCGGCGGCGATTCGAGCTTCAGGTCCAGCGCATCCGCCCCGGCCTGCAGTTCACGCGGGCCCGGGACCGCGCTCATCACCGTCTCGTGGTTCGGATACGCCACGCCATCGACAGTGGCCAGGCCGCTGCGGGCCAGGTACAAGCGGTCGCGGCTGCGGTCGAACAACACCACGTTGCGCGCCTTGTCCACGTGATCGATGAAGTGCAGCAGCTCGAGCCGAACCAATTCGCCACCACGGGTGTCGATCGTCGCCTTGACCTGGTTGGTGGTCAGCGTGATCAGCTCGCCGCCGGCCGCGGGTGCCGTGGCCGGCACTGCAGCGGCAGCCGCGCTCGGTGTGGCCGGCGTGCTGGTCGCCGACGGCACGGCCGCCGTGCCGGGGCTCGGAACGGCTGCAGGCGGCGCAGAGGCAGTGGCCGCTGGGCGGGGCGCCGAGCCGCCGAACAGCGGCGGGGCGCCGGTGTGCTTGTTCCACGCATCCCACAACAGGACGAGCGACATCACGAACACCAGCCACAACAAGGTGCGGCGCATATCGGTCATGGGCGTGTCTTGGCGAAAAGGCGGGTGAATAAGCGGGGCGGGCGGGCGGGCACCGGGTCGTGCCCGCCATCGCACCAGGGGTGGCAGCGCAACAGCCGCGCAGCGCTGAGCGCGCTGCCTGTCACTGCTCCGTGGCGCTGCAACGCCTCCAGCGCGTAGGCCGAACAACTCGGCTCGAAGCGACAAGCGTTGCCGAGCCAGGGCTTGAGCGCGAAGCGATAGCCACGCACCAGCGCGATCAATGTCTGGCGCGGCAGCGCCACCAGGCGGACCCACGCGCTCATGCGGCAGCCTGCATCAGCAGCGCATCGAGTTCGCTGCGCGCGGCGAGCCGCAACGCATCCGACCCTGCCGATCGGTACCGGCGGACATCGAACGGCGCGCGCAAGCGCACCAGCCACAGCCCTTGGGCGAGCGTGCTGTGGTGACGGTCCAGGGCCGCGCGAATCTGGCGACGCAGCAGATTGCGAGTGGCCGCTTTCCGCGCGTGCCGCTTGGGCACCACCATTCCGAACCAGCACCGATCTGGCACCTGTGGGATCGATTCATCCACAGGCTGTGCGCAAGTGTCTGCATCACCTGTGGACAACTCTGTGTGCTCGGCCTGTTTTCGACGGCGCGGGGTGGTCCCTGGCGGCTGCGGGACATGGTGCGCGGCGAAGTGAGCGCTCCTCGCGCGGGCACGTGTGGCCAGCACGAGCTCGAAATCGGCCGAACGCTGCATGCGGCCGAACATCGCTGTCGCAGGCGACCGCAGCGATCTGCGCGTCGATCAGACCGACGACAGGCGCTTGCGGCCCTTGGCGCGCCGTGCGTTGATCACGGCGCGGCCACCGCGCGTCTTCATCCGCGTGAGGAAACCATGCGTGCGAGCGCGGCGGACTTTGGAGGGCTGGTAGGTGCGTTTCATGGTGTGAGCGTGTCGTCAGGAGCCGGCTTCGAGTCGCAGGCGCGAGTGGTCAAGCGTCAAGCGGCACGAACTGGCATCGCGATTGTGCCGCGGGTTCGAACCCGCCGGCCGGTTCTGTAGGGATGGCCCGCTGAAGGCGCGGGAACCGCCACGATACGTTGCGCCTTCAAGGCCCGGCTTTCGCGCAACGATCCAAGCCGTTCGGGAAACCGCGAATTAAAGCAAGAATCCCTTTTTCGGTCAAACACTTGCACGGCAGTCCGTGCCTTTGCCGGGGCATTGACCGCCGGACCCGAACTGTGGATAACCACGCTTGGCGCGCCGGCTCTGACCTACAATCGCGCCGCTCTGAAAAGAACTTGTCCACAAATGAGCGTCGACCTCTGGCAACGCGGTTGCGAACGCCTCGCTGCCGAACTCCCTGAACAGCAGTTCAACACCTGGATTCGCCCGCTCCCGCCCGCTGACGTCAGCGATGGCGACGACAGCGGCGGCGTGGTGTCGCTGCGCGTTCCCAACCGCTTCAAGCTCGACTGGATCCGCTCGCAGTACGCCGGGCGCATC
>DATKJN010000754.1:0-3739 GCA_035543655.1 Burkholderiaceae bacterium
GCGCGACTTCGAGTTCGCATTGGCTTGAGCCGTGGCCGTCTCCGTCTTCGACCTCTTCAAGATCGGCATCGGGCCGAGCAGCTCGCACACGGTGGGCCCGATGCGTGCAGCGCGCATCTTCGCGCTGCGCCTGGCGCACGACGGCTTGAGCGCCAAGGCCGCGCGCGTGAAGACCGAGCTCTACGGGTCGCTCGGCGCCACCGGCAAGGGCCACGGCAGCGACAAGGCGGTGTTGCTGGGCCTGGCCGGCCACGAGCCCGACAGCGTCGAGGTCGACGCGATTCCGGCGCTGTTGCAGGCGATCCGCGACGGATCGCGCCTCACGCTGGCCGAAGGCCCGACGATCGCGTTCGATGAGCGCAACGACCTCGTGTTCCACCGCCGCGAGACGCTGCCGTTCCACGCCAACGGCATGCGTTTCACCGCATTCGATGCGCAAGGCGCGGTGCTGTCGGAGCGCACGTACTACTCGGTGGGCGGTGGCTTCGTCGTCAGCGACGAGGTGGCCGCCGATGGCACGCGACACAAGCAAGTGGCGCCCGACACCACCGTGTTGCCGCATCCGTTCCACACCGGCGCCGAGCTGCTCGCACGCACCGATGAGCTGACCTGCAGTATCGCCGAGGTGATGCGGCGCAACGAGCGCCACTGGCGCGACGATCAATCCATCGACGCCGGCCTCGATCGCATCTGGCACACGATGCAAGCCTGCGTGGCGCGCGGCATCGCAACGCCCGGCGTGCTGCCCGGCGGCTTCAAGGTGCGGCGCCGCGCGAGCGCGTTGCACCAGGCCCTCACCGCGCAAGCCGATCCATCACGCGACCCGCTGGTGGTGCTCGACTGGGTCAACCTGTTCGCGCTCGCGGTCAACGAAGAGAACGCCGCCGGCGGCCGCGTGGTCACTGCGCCGACCAACGGCGCGGCCGGCATCATCCCCGCGGTGCTGCACTACTACACCCGCTTCGTGCCGGGAAGCAACGACACCGGCGTGCGCGACTTCCTGCTGACCGCCGCCGCCATCGGCATCCTCTACAAGGAGAACGCATCGATCTCTGGCGCCGAGGTCGGCTGCCAGGGCGAGGTCGGCGTGGCCTGTTCGATGGCCGCGGGCGCGTTGTGCGCCGTGCTCGGCGGCACACCGGCGCAGGCGGAAAACGCCGCCGAGATCGGCATGGAGCACCACCTGGGCCTGACTTGCGACCCGGTCGGCGGGCTGGTGCAGATCCCGTGCATCGAGCGCAATGCGGTGGCCTCGGTGCAGGCGATCAATGCCGCGCGCATGGCGCTGCGCGGTGACGGCACGCACCACGTGAGCCTCGACAAGGTGATCAAGACGATGCGCGAGACCGGCGCCGACATGATGACCAAGTACAAGGAGACGGCGCGCGGTGGCCTGGCGGTGAACATCGTCGAATGTTGACGGTCGAGCCCGCCGATGCCGGCCCGACCTAGAATCCCGCCGTGCCCGGGCCGATGCCCCTGGGAAGGGGCAGGAAGCGGTGATGAAAAGGTTGTTGATGCTGCTGGTGGCAGCGACCTCGATCGGCCCGGCGATGGCACAGGCGCAAGCCCCGGCGCGCGCCGCGTCGGCGCCGCCACCAATTGACCAGCGCCTCCACCCCACGCCGGCGCCCGAGAACCCCACCGTGCGTGCGAGCAAGCAGGCCACGATTCCGGGCGAAAACCGTCCGCAACGCCAGACCGTGCAGCAGATCAGGATCCCGCTGGGCAAGCCCGCCGGACCCTCGACCGGCGGCGGCATCGACGACAGCGTGGCGCGCTGCCGGGCCAAGGTCACGTCGGAGGCGCGCGAGGCGTGCGAAGCGGGGCTCGACAACTGAGCGAGCCCGGCGGGCTCAGCGCTTGACGGTGTCCGGCGTCTCGTTGCTCCGCACGTAGGCGCTGGCGCGCTGGTGTTCGATCGGGCGCACCTCGAACGCCAACCCGCAAGCCATCGTCGGGTTGTGCGACATCAGCGCGGCGGCCTCGTCGAGGCTGCGTGCGCACACGATCCAGTAGCCTCCGATCAGCTCCTTGGCTTCGGCGAATGGGCCGTCGGCGATGCGATGCCGTGACACCACCTTGCCTTCGCGCGCCAGCCGGTGGCCGCGCTTGACGCGCCCTTCGGCCACGAGGTCTTCGTACCAGGCATAGAACGCGTCGATCGCACCCTGGATCTCTTCGTTGGACTTGTCGGCGTCCCATTGTCCGCGCGACAGCACGAGGTAGTCGTGCAGCGTTTCGTCGGGCTTCATCGTGTCAGCTTTCGTTGTGCGCCACCTGCACGCGGCGGCGCGTGCCGGCAGCCACGTCGTAGGTGTTGAAGTTGCTCATCATGCGGCCATACAGGTGCAGGCTCACTGCACGCGGCCGATCGGCCGCCACGCCGGTCATGTGGATGTGGTCGGGGTTCGGCACGAAGCTGGTCACCGCGCCACGCTGCAACAGGATCACGCCGCCGCGCACGAGCTCGATGCCGTGATCGGCCCCGCGCTCGGGCGACAGGCGCACGTAGCTGCGCTCCTCCAACACCCCTTCGACGATGCCGACCACGCCCCAGCTGCCGTGGTCGTGCACCGGTGTCCACTGACCCGGCAGCCAGACGATCGCATACAGCGACAGGCTTGCGTCCGGGGCGTCGTAGATCAGGTTGCGGCTGTAGCCCATGTCGCTGCTGCGGTAGTGCGACGGCTGCAGAAAGCTGCCGGCCTGCTCCACCAGCTCCAGCATCAGCGGCGCCAACGCCAGCACGCAGTCGGCCGGCTCGGTGCGCGCCTGGCTCAGCGCGGCAGCGCGGACCACGAACGATTGCAGCGCGGGCGATGTCATGGCGCGATGCTAGCGCGAGACACGCGCGCCGCGCCAACGCAAACTCGGCCGGCCGCTTGCACGGCCGGCCGTTGGGTCGACGATGGCCCTTCAGGTCGGCGTGCCGCCGCGCGTCTCCACGTACACCGCGTACAGCGACGTGCTGCCGGTCATGAACAAGCGGTTGCGCTTGCTGCCCCCAAAGCACACGTTGGAGATGATCTCGGGCATGCGGATCCAGCCGATGCGCTTGCCGTCGGGCGCGAACACGTGCACGCCGTCGAAGCCGTCGCCGACCCAGCCCATGCCGGCCCAGACGTTGCCGTCTTCGTCGCAGCGGATGCCGTCGGCGAAACCGCTCTTGCCGTTGAACGTCATCTCGGCAAAGGTCTTGCCGTTGCGCAGGCGCTTGCCGTCCACGTCGTAGACCCAGATCACCGGCTTGGCGTTCGGGTAGTGCGACGGGCCGGTGTCGGCCACGTAGCACTTCTTGTAGTCGGGAGAGAAGCAGATGCCGTTGGGCTTGAACGGCTCGTCGGCCACCTTCTCCACTTGGCCCGGTCCGTCGATGCGGTAGATCGCCTCCTTCTGGATCGGCTGCGGGCTGGTTGCGCTCGACGGCAGCCGGTTGCCTTCGTACTCCATCAGGCTGCCGTAACCGGGGTCGGTGAAGAACAGCCAGCCGTCGGGATGCACCGCGCCGTCGTTGGGCGCATTGAGCTCCTTGCCGCCGGCGCGATCGGCCAGCACGGTCACCTTGCCGCTGGGCTCATAGCGGATGACACGCCGCGTGCCGTGGCAGAACGCGATCTGCCGACCCTGGTTGTCGAAGGTGTTGCCGTTGGAGTTGCCCGAGGGATAGCGGAAGCGCCGGCCGATGTGGCCGTCTTCCTCCAGCCAGCGCAGGCACTCGTCGTTGGGGATGTCGCTC
>DATKJN010000755.1:0-8620 GCA_035543655.1 Burkholderiaceae bacterium
CCACGGCTTGTGCTGGTCGACGTACTCGTTCACGCGATCGGCCAGCAGCATGATCTCGCGCACCGCCTTGCCGAACTCGCGCTCGTCGTACAGCTGCTGCACGGTGGCGCTGTGCGCGCGCAGCGCATCGAGCAGCGCGCGGCCCTCGACACCGACGTCGCCCGACAGCTCGCCCTCGAAGCGTCTGGTCAGGAAACCAGCGGCGCGGCTGGCGATGTTGATGTACTTGCCGATCAGGTCGGCATTGACCCGCGCGACGAAGTCCTCGGGGTTGAAGTCGATGTCCTCCACCCGCGCGTTGAGCTTGGCGGCGATGTAGTAGCGCAGCCATTGCGCGTCGAGCCCGAGCTCGAGGTAGCGCAGCGGGCTGATGCCGGTGCCGCGGCTCTTGCTCATCTTGTCGCCACCCACCGTGATGAAGCCGTGGACGTAGACGTTGTCGGGTACCTTGCGGCCGCTGAAGTGCAGCATCGCCGGCCAGAACAGCGTGTGGAACGTGACGATGTCCTTGCCGATGAAGTGAACCTGCCGCAGCGCGGGGTCGGCGAGGTAGGCGTCGAAGTCCTCGCCGCGCTTGCCGAACAGGTTCTTCAGCGACGCCAGGTAGCCCACCGGTGCGTCGAGCCAGACGTAGAAGTACTTGCCCGGCGCATCGGGAATCTCGATGCCGAAGTAGGGCGCGTCGCGGCTGATGTCCCAATCGCCGAGGCGTGTGACGCCATGCTCGTCGAGCGCGAACCACTCGCGCACCTTGTTGGCCACCTCGGGCTGCAGCTTGCCGTCCTGCGTCCAGCCCTGCAGGTATTCGACGCAGCGCGGATCCGACAGCCGAAAGAAGTAGTGCTCGCTCGAGCGCAGCTCGGGCTGGGCGCCGCTCAGCGCCGAGTAGGGATGCTTGAGGTCGGTGGGCGCGTACACGGCGCCGCAGTTCTCGCAGTTGTCGCCGTACTGGTCTTTGGTGCCGCAGTTCGGGCACTCGCCCTTGATGTACCGGTCGGGCAGGAACATGCCCTTCACCGGATCGAAGAACTGCTCGATCGTGCGCACGTCGATCAGCTCGTTCTTGCGCAGCGCGAGGTAGATCTCGCGCGCGAGTTGGTGGTTCTCGGGCCCGTCGGTCGAGTGCCAGTTGTCGAACGCGATGTGAAAGCCTTCGAGGTACTGCTTGCGCCCGGCCGCGATCTCGGCCACGAAGGCCTGCGGCGTCTTGCCGCCTTTTTCGGCGGCAATCATGATCGGCGCGCCATGTGCATCGTCGGCGCAGACGAAGTTGACATCCGCGCCACGCATGCGCTGGAACCGCACCCAGATGTCGGCCTGGATGTATTCCATGATGTGGCCGATGTGGAATGCCCCGTTGGCATAGGGCAAGGCGGTGGTGACGAACAGCTTCTGGGTCATTGAGAACCTGCGGGCCGCGCCCTGCGGTATTCGCCCTGCGGGCGCGGGCTCATGGTGGCACCGGCGAAGCGCGCATTCTAGGCGCCGCGCTTTGCGCGCAAATTCGGCCGCCTAGAATCGACGCCCCGGTCGCCACCTCCGGTTCCACGGTGGCCATGTCGAGGACAACCATGTTCAAAAACCTCATCGCCGCGGCGTCGGCCGCTGCGGCGCTGCTGGCCGCCACGGCCAGCCCCGCTCAAACCGCTGCACCGCTGCTGAAGGTGGCCTTCGTCTACGTCACGCCGGTGGGCCAGGCGGGCTGGACCTACCAGCACGATCTCGGCCGCCGGGAGATGGAGCGCGCACTCGGCGCGGCGGTGAAGAGCACCGTGGTGGAAGGCGTGGCCGAAGGCTCCGACGCCGAACGCGTGATGCGAGACCTCGCGGCGCAAGGCCATCAGCTGATCTTCGCCACCAGCTTCGGCTACCTCGAACCGGCGTTGCGCGTGGCGGCCGACTTTCCGGCGCTGCGCATCGAACACGCCGGCGGCTACAAGACCGCGACGAACCTCAACACCTACAACGTGCGCGCCTACGAAGCGCGCTGGCTGGCCGGCCGGCTGGCGGCCATGAACAGCAAGCGCGGCGTCGTCGGGTACGTGGCAGGGTTCCCGGTGCCCGAGGTGGTGCAAGGCATCAACGCGTTCGCGCTCGGCATGCGCTCGGTCAATCCGAAGGCGACCGTGCGCGTGGTGTGGCTCAACAGCTGGTTCGACCCGGCCCGCGAGCGCGACGCCGCGCTCACGCTGGTGAACCAGGGCGCCGACGTGCTGGCCAACCACACGGCATCGCCTGCGGTGGCCACGGTGGCCGAAGAGAAGCGGGTGCGGCTGATCGCCAACCAGAGCGACATGACGGCCTTCGCACCGAGGGCGCAGCTGGCCGCCGTGACGCCGCGCTGGGGCGGCTACTACACGCAGGTGGCACGCGATGTGATCGCAGGGCGCTGGAAGGTCGCGCCGGTGTGGGGCGGCCTGCGCTCGGGCATGGTGGACCTGGCGGCCATCGACCCCAAGCTGCCGCCGCGCCAGACCCAGGCCCTCGAAGCCGCGCGACGTTCGATCACCGACGAGCGCGGTGCCGTGTTCGCCGCACCGCTGGTCGACCAGGCGGGCCGAACCCGGCTGGACCAGGGCGCGCTCGACGACGAGGCGATCGCGAAGATGGATTGGCTGGTGCAAGGCGTGATCGGCAGCATGCCGACGCAATGACCGGCGTTTGCGCGGCGCTGCGTGGCACAGTGGCGAACCGTGACCGTGGAGGCTCACACCGTGGCCCTGGACCTCAGACCCAACTGCGAGTACTGCGACACCGACCTGCCGCCGCACGACACGCGCGCGCGCATCTGCACCTACGAGTGCACCTTCTGCGCCGATTGCGTCGACACGCACCTGCGCAACGTGTGTCCCAATTGCGGCGGTGGATTCGTGCCGCGTCCGATCCGCCCGCGCACCGCGTGGCGGCCCGGCCTGTCGACCACCGAACGTCCGCCGTCGACGAAGCGCGTGCACCTGTCGTACACGGCCGAAGAGATCGCGGCATTCAGCGCGCGCCTGGCCGCCACGCCGCCCGAGCAGCGCTGAGCGCGTCGGGTTCGCTAGTGCGCCGGCTCGGCGCTGGCGGCCTCGTGGGCCAGCGCCGGCGCAGCGAACAGCGTCTGGAACTCGCGCTCGCCCGGTGGCGTGAACTGCACGATGCGCGTGCCTTTCATGCGCCGCGCCCAGCCGAGGTCGAACAGACGCTGCAGCAGCGCCGTGCCCCAGGCGCCTGCCAGGTGGTGACGGCGCTCGCTCCAGTCGAGGCAGGCCTTGCACATCATGCGGCGCTGCGACGTGACCGCGTCGGCGTCGACGCCCAAGCGCGTGAACCAAGCCGTGCCGGCCGGCGTGATGTGCAGGCCGGTGGCATCGGCCTTGAAGCAGCGCTGTGCCATCAGGGCTTCGAAGGCCAACACGCCGAGCTCGCCGGCGAGGTGGTCGTAGCACACGCGCGCGCGGCGCAACGCCGGCTCGCGCGGGCTCGACTTCAGGCGCAGCGCGCCGGTGCGGAACGCCACGCCCATCAGCGACTCCAGCAGTTGCGCCACGTCGCGGTCGGCGAGGCGGAAGTACCGATGCCGCCCTTGGGTCTGCACCACCAGCAGCCGCGCATCGACCAGTTTCGAGAGGTGCGCGCTCGCGGTGGCCTTGCCGACGCCGGCCACGGTGGCCAGCTCGGTGGCCGTGAGCGCCCGGTCGGCCATCAGCGCGGTCAGCATCTCGGCGCGCGCCGGCTCGCCGATCAGCGCGGCGATGCCGGAGATGTGCGGTCCGTCCTTCATGCCGTGCATCGTAGCGATCCGCCGAGCTGCATGGTTCGGCCGCGGTCGAACCATTGCGGCGCCGCGGAGGCCTAGCATGGCAGCCTGTCCAAACGGAGTGCCGCATGAACCTCACCTGCTTCATCCGCTACCAGATCGACCCGTTCCAGCGCGATGCGTTCAAGCTGTATGCCGAACGCTGGGGCCGCATCATCCCGCGCTGCGGCGGCCAGCTGATCGGCTACTTCGTGCCGCATGAAGGCACCAACGACGAGGCCTGGGGGCTGATCGCGTTCGACTCGCTGGCCGCCTACGAGGCCTACCGCAAGCGCATCAAGGCCGACGCCGAAGGGCGGGCGAACTTCGAGTTCGCGCAGGACAAGCGCTTCATCCTGCGCGAGTGGCGCACCTTCTGCGAAGGGGTGGAAGGCACGCTGAATCAGCAGGCGCTGCCGGTGCAAGCATGATCGCCGTCATTTTCGAGGTCGTGCCGCGCGATGGCCATGCCGATGCCTACTTCAAGCTCGCCGCGGGTCTGCGCGAACGGCTGGAACAGATCGACGGCTTCGTCTCGGTCGAGCGTTTCCAGAGCCTGACGCAGCCGGGCAAGGTTCTGTCGCTGTCGTTCTGGCGCGATGAAGACGCGGTGCGACGCTGGCGTGAGCTCGAGGCACACCGCGGCGCGCAACGCGCCGGGCGCGAGCAGCACTTTGCCGACTACCGGCTGCGCGTGGCGCAGGTGTTGCGCGACTACGGCCTGAACGAACGCGAGCAGGCGCCGGCCGACTCGCGCTCACTGCACGGCTAGCGCGCGTGCCTCAAGCCGGCGCTGCCTCGGTGTGCGCGAGCGGCTGCGTCAGCTTCGGCGCGTCGGCGCCGAACGCATAGGCGTCCATGCCGAGGCAGCCGACCGTCACGCTGTCGTGGATGCGCACGGCCGGCCCTTCGTGGCCCGCACCCGCGGCCACGTACCAGGGCAGCAAGTGCTCGTCGGTGGGGTGCATCAACGCGGCGTGCGGCGCCTGTCGGCGGTAGTCGAACAAGGCCTCGTGATCCAACGCCGTGCCGCGTTCGACGAACCAGCGGCGGAACGCTGCGCTCTCTGGCAATTCAGGTTCGTCGTCGGCCGCCGTGCGATCGTGCGCGCGCCGCGAGAACACCATGCGCAGGTTGTGCGTGATGCTGCCGCTGCCCATCACCAGCACGCCTTCTTCGCGCAGCGGCGCCAACGCGCGCCCCAGCTGAAACAGCTGTTGCGGTGACCAGTCGGGCGGAAACGCCAGCGGCAACACCGGCACGTCGACGCCCGGGTAGATGTAGCGCAGCGGCACCCAGATGCCGTGGTCGAGGCCGCCGTCGGGGACCAGATGGATCGGCAGCCCGGCGTCGCGCACGAGTTGCGCCACGCGCGGCGCGAGGCCGTCGCCACCGGGTGCGTCGTAGCGCAGCTGGTACAGCGCGTCGGGGAAGCCGCCGAAATCGTGCACGGTCTGGTGGCGCGGTGCGGCCATCAACACCGGCTCGCGCGTCAGCGAATGCGCCGAGGCCACCACCACTGCGCGCGGCCGGCCGAACGCCCCGTCGATCGCAGGGCCCAAGGCCTGCATGAAGGCGCCGGCCGCGCCGGGCTCGAGCGCGAGCATCGGCGAGCCGTGCGAGACGAACAACGAGGGCAGCGTGCGAGGGTCCATGTGGGCATTACAGCACCGCAGCGCCGGGCCTGCGTTGCACGCGGCTGCATGCAGTCTTCAAGCCGATTGCAGGGTCGGGCGGCGCATTCGTTCGCGCTGGTGTACCGTTGCCGCCATGGCCGAGCCCTCCGCCGCACAGCCCCTGCCCATCAACGTGGCCGCGATGGCCTGGCGCCAGATGCGACGCGACCTGCGTGCCGGCGAGCTGCGCTTGCTGCTGGTGGCGGTGATGCTGGCGGTGGCCGCGCTCACCGCGGTCGGCTTCTTCGCCGACCGCCTCAACGTGGCGCTGGCGCGCGACGCGCGCGCGCTGCTCGGCGGCGACGCCATCGTGGCCACCGACATGCCCGCGCCGCCGGCGTTCGCCGCGCAGGCCGCCGAGTTGAAGCTGCGCGTGGCCAGCCACACCAGCTTTCCGAGCATGGCGCGTGCACCAGACGAGCGCGGTGGCGCCGCGCGCCTGGTGTCGGTCAAGGCGGTGGCCGGCGGCTATCCGCTGCGCGGCCGGCTCACTGTGCGCGGCGCCGACGGCGTCGAGCAACAAGTGGCGGCGTCACCGAGCGCAGGCACGACCTGGGTCGATGGCGCTCTGCTCGAAGCGCTGCAACTGAAGATCGGCGATGCGCTGCTGCTCGGCGATGCGCGCCTCACGATCGAGCGCGCGATCGTGCTCGAACCCGACCGCGGCGCCGGCTTCATCAACTTTGCCCCGCGCGTGATGATCGCGCAGGCCGATCTCGAGGCCACCGGGCTGATCCAGCCGGCGAGCCGTGTCACCTACCGGCTCGCGGTGGCCGCCGACGGCGCGCGCGGCGATGCGTTGGTGGCGCAGTTCGTGCGCTGGGCCGAAGAGCGACAAAAGGCCGATGGCGTGCGCGGCATGCAAGTGGAGTCGTTCGCATCGGGCCGGCCCGAGATGCGCCAGACGCTGGACCGCGCCGAGAAGTTCCTCAACCTGGTGGCCTTGCTGTCGGCACTGTTGGCGGCGGTCGCGGTGGCGATCGCGGCGCGTGATTTCGCGCAGCGCCGCCTCGACGATTGCGCCGTGCTGCGCGTGCTCGGCGCGCCGCAGCGCGCGATCGCTTGGTCGTATGCGCTGGAGTTCTGCGGAGTCGGGCTGGTGGCCAGCGGGCTCGGCGTGCTGCTTGGCCTGGTCGTGCACCAGGTGTTCGTGGCCATCCTCGGCAGCCTCGTCAACGCCGGCCAGTTGCCGCCGCCGGGCGTGGTGCCCGCGCTGTTCGGACTGGGCGTGGGCATGACGCTGCTGGTGTCGTTCGGGCTGCCGCCGGTGCTGCAGCTCGCACGCGTGCCGCCGCTGCGCGTGATCCGGCGCGACCTCGGCGGGCTGCGGCCGGCCTCGCTGCTGGTGCTGGCGGCCGGCGTGGCCGGCTTCGTCGCGCTGTTGTTGGCGGCGTCGTCGGATTGGAAGCTCGGCGGGCTCGCGGTCGGTGGCTTCGCTGGCGCGGTGGCGGTGCTGGCCGGCCTGTCTTACGTGGCCGTGCGTGCGTTGAAGGCTGCGGTGCCCGAATCGCGCGCGCCACGCTGGCTGGTGCTGGCCACGCGACAGGTGGCAGCGCGTCCGGCGTACGCGGTGCTGCAGGTGTCGGCGCTCGGTGTCGGCCTGCTGGCGCTGGCGCTGCTGGTGCTGCTGCGCACCGACCTGATCTCGAGCTGGCGCGCGGCCACGCCGGCCGATGCGCCGAACCGCTTCATCATCAACCTGCAGCCCGATCAGGCGCAGGCGTTTCGCGACCGCCTGCGCAGCGCGGGCGTGATGCAGTACGACTGGTTCCCGATGATTCGTGGCCGCCTGGTCACCATCAACGGCAAGCCGGTGGAGCAGAGCGCATTCGACGAGGGCCGCGCGCGCCGGTTGGTCGAACGCGAGTTCAACCTCAGCCATCAGGCGCAGACGCCGCCGCACAACACCGTGGTCGCCGGCCAGTGGCGCGCCGAGGAACCCAATGCGCTGAGCGTCGAGGAAGGCTTGATGCAGACGCTCAAGCTCTCACTCGGAGACCGGCTGGGATTCGACATCGCGGGCACCGTGCGCGAGGGCCGCATCACCAGCGTGCGCAAGGTCGATTGGGGCTCGATGCGGGTCAACTTCTTCGTCATGTTCCCGCGCGCGTTGATGGACGATCTGCCGGTCAGCTTCATCAGCGCGTTTCGCGCGCCGGATACGCCGGGCTTCGACAACGCGCTGGCGCGCGACTTCCCCAACATCACCAACATCAACGTGTCGGCGTCGATTGCGCAGGTGCAGGCGGTGCTCGATCAGGTGGTGCGCGCGGTGGAGTTCCTGTTCGGCTTTACGCTCGCCGCCGGCTTGGTGGTGTTGTTCGCCGCGGTGAGCGCCACGCGCGAGGTGCGTGCGCGCGAGTACGCGGTGATGCGCGCGCTGGGCGCGGGCTCGCGGCTGCTGGCGCGCGTGCAGCGCGCCGAGTTGCTCGGCGTCGGTGCGCTCGCCGGCCTGCTCGCCGCGGTGGCGGCGATGGTGGTGGGCGCGTTGCTGGCGCGCTTCGTGTTCGAGTTCACCTGGAGCGCGTCGCCCTGGGTGCCGCTCGTTGGCGCTGCATGCGGCGCAATGCTTGCGCTCGCCGCCGGCTGGATGGGGCTGCGCGGCGTGCTGCGCCGGCCGGTGATCGAGACGCTGCGCCGCGCCGCCGAGTGATCAGCGCGCGCTCAGAACGACTCCCACTCGTTGTGGGTGCCGGTGGCGGCGGCCGGTGCGGCAGCGCCCGCCGCGGGCAGGCGCGACACGTTGGTCGCACGCTGGGGGCTGCGACGCTCGCCGCCGTCCCATGCCGTCGTCGGCTTGCTCACCCGCACGGAAGCCGCCTGCGCCGGTCTGACCACCGCGGGCTTGACCGCTTGTTGCGCGGCGTTGCGCGCGGATCCGACGGCAGCGCCGCCGCCGAAGTCGAAGCCCGCCACGGCGCCCGCGAGTCGGTGGGCCTGTTCGCGCAGCGACTCGGCAGCGGCGGCCGACTGCTCGACCAACGCGGCGTTCTGCTGCGTCATCTGCTCGAGCTCGCTGACCGCGCCGTTGACCTGTTCGATGCCGCCGCGCTGCTCGGCGGCGGCCGCAGAGATCTCGCCGATGATGTCGCTGACGCGCTGCACGCCCGAGACGATCTCGTCCATCGCCGAGCCGGCCTCGCTGACCAGCTTGGCGCCCGACTCG
>DATKJN010000756.1:0-2304 GCA_035543655.1 Burkholderiaceae bacterium
ACCGGGCCGCCGGCATCGGTCGAACGCATCAGCGCCATCGGGACGTCCGGCGTTTCCATGAAGCCGAAGCGCACGGTGGCCTGGTGGAAGTCGTCGCCGATGGTGTGCAGTTCGAGGCGTTGCCCAGGCGCAACGTGCGGCACTTCCAACGTTTCGACGGTCAGCAGCACGTTGCGCTCGTGCAGCACCTTGTTGTGCTTGAGGTTGTGCAGCAGGGCCTTGGGCACGATGCCCGCCTGCGTGGTCAGGAACACCGCGGTGCCCGGCACCCGGACCGGCGGCGCCAGCATCAGGCCGGGCAGGAAGGTGTCCAGCTGGATGCCCTCCTTGCGGATCTCGGCGTGCAGCAGTTCCCGGCCGCGGCGCCAGGTGCGCAGCACCGTGAACACCAGGACGGCCAGCGCCACCGGGAACCAGGCGCCTTCCAGGAACTTGGCGCCGTTGGCGACCAGGAAGGCGATCTCGACCAGGGCGAACAGCACGCACAGCGGCATCACCCAGGTGCCCGCGCGGCCCCAGGTGCCACGGGCGACGAGCGCCAGCAGCAGCGTGTCGATCAGCATGGTGCCGGACACCGACACGCCGTAGGCCGAGGCCAGGCCGGTCGAGGTGCGGAACATCAGCACCAGCGCCACGACCGCGACCATCAGCGTCCAGTTGATCGCCGGGATGTAGATCTGGCCGATGGTCGCGTGCGAGGTGTGCTTGACCAGCATGCGCGGGATGTAGCCCAGCTGCATCGCCTGGCGCGCCACCGAATAGGCGCCCGTGATCACCGCCTGCGAGGCGATCACCGCCGCGGCAGTGGCCAGCGCGATCATCGGGATGCGGCCCCAGTCGGGCACGCCGAGGTAGAACGGGTTGCGCGCGGCGGCCGGGTCCAGCAGTACCAGCGCGCCCTGCCCCATGTAGTTGAGCATCAGCGCCGGCAGCACGAACCAGTACCACGCATGCCGGATCGGCCGCGCGCCGAAATGGCCCATGTCCGCGTACAGCGCCTCGCCGCCGGTGACGGCCAACACCACCGCGCCGAGGATGAAGATCGCGTGCGCGCCGTGGGTGACGAAGAAGCGCATGCCCCACCACGGATTGAGCGCGTGGAAGACTTCGGGGTTGTGGCGGATGTTCATCACGCCGATCACCGCCAGCGAGACGAACCACACCAGCATCACCGGGCCGAACACCTTGCCCACGCGTTCGGTGCCGAACCGCTGGGTACCGAACAGGATGACCAGCACCCCGAGCGTCATCGGCACGATCCAGTGCTGCAACTGCGGCGCCACGATGCCCAGGCCTTCGATGGCCGACAGCGTGGTGATGGCCGGGGTGATCACGCCGTCGCCGAAGAACAAAGAGGCGCCGAAGATGCCGAGGATGCCCACCGCATAGGTGGACCGGGAATTGCGCGGCAGCGTGCGCTGCGCCAGCGCCATGAGGGCCATGATGCCGCCCTCGCCTTCGTTGTCGGCGCGCATGATGATGGTGACGTACTTCAGCGTCACCACGATCATCAGCGCCCAGAACACGAGCGAGAGGATGCCGAGGACGGTGTCGTGGTTGGCGACCAGGCCGTAATGCGGCGAGAACGCTTCCTTCAGCGTGTACAGCGGGCTGGTGCCGATGTCCCCGAAGACCACGCCGATGGCGCCCACGGCCAGGCCGAGCAGGCCGGTGGTGCCGTGGCCGTGCGGGGCGTGCGCGCCGGTCGAAGCGGCGGATGCGGTCTTGGTGTCGGCCATTGCGCCAGCTCAGCGGAGCGCGGACTTTAGCGCTTTGCGGATGATGGTCGCGGCGTCGTCGCCGGCCGCGACGGCCTCGCGCGCCATGCGGCTGGCTTCGGCCGGCTTGTAGCCGAGCTGCTGCAGGGCCACGGTGGCCTCCGACTGCGGATCGCCCGGGACCGACCCCCCGATGGGACCTCCCCCCCCGCCCAGGTCGGCCGCGCGGTCACGCAGTTCCACGACCATGCGCTCGGCGGTTTTCTTGCCGATGCCGGGGATGCGGGTCAGCGCGGTGACGTCGCTGGATGCCACCAGCCGGGCGAATTCGTCGACGCTCACGCCCGACAGCACCGCCAGCGCGATCTTCGCGCCGATGCCGGTGACCTTCTGCACATCGCGGAACAGGCGCCGCTCGCCTTCACGCAGGAAGCCGTACAGCGAGACGCTGTCTTCCTTCTGCGCGTAGTGCGTGAACAGCGCGACCTCCCGGCCGATCTCCGGCAGGTCGTAGAAGGTGCTCATCGGTGCTTCGAGTTCGTAACCCACGCCATGCACGTCGACGACCAGCCACGGCGGCTGCTTG
>DATKJN010000757.1:0-2293 GCA_035543655.1 Burkholderiaceae bacterium
GTGACAGACCGTCGAACTTGATGTTCTGCTTGTCGGTGTGGCGCGATAGCACCTTGCGCGTGCGCTGGCGCAGATCCCAGACCTGGGCGAAGTGGCCGGCGAAACGGCGCACGGCATCGTGCGCCAGCACGAGCAGTTCACCGACAACGGCGTCACGGCCGGAATCGTCCACCGGCGTCCGCCGCTTTTCCACCTCGGCCAGCCGATGCGACAGCGCGTCGATCAGCGCGCGCCGGCGCTTCGGGTTGTGCAGCAGGTCGTCTTCGAGGTAGGGGTTGCGCTGCACGACCCAGATGTCGCCCAACACTTCGTACAGCATGCGCGCCGATCGGCCGGTGCGACGCTCGTCCCGCAAACGCGACAGCACGGTCCAAGCGCGCTCGCCGAGTAGGCGAATCACGATTTCTCGATCGGCGTACGAGGTGTAGTTGTACGGGATCTCGCGCAACCGCGGCGCGTCAATGACGCGGGCTTCGAGCCCGCCCTCGGCCAGGGGCGGTGTGTGCGGTGCGTTCATGGCGTGCGGCGGCGTGCTGCGTCGAAGGTCCTCGAGCAACGCCTGTCGCGGCCCATCGGGAGGCCATGTTACCGCAGCGCAACAACGGCTTTGCGCGCACGTTGGCCCTGGCGTCGTGCTGAATCGCGGCGGGTAAATCCCGTTGCCGCTGGCGCCACTTCCGTGACAGAAACTCGCCTGTCATCAAGCGGGGCGAAGATCGTCGGTTTGTCGTTCGACGACAGAGCCCTCAACGGAGAATTCATGAATCGCAGACACGTTGTTATCGGTGCATCGATCCTGTCCGGTCTGGTGCTGTCCGCACCGGCGCAGGCTCAAGTCGAAGTGCAGTGGTGGCACTCGATGGGCGGCGCCCTCGGCGAGTGGGTGAACGATCTCGCCAAGGACTTCAATGCCAGCCAGAAGGATTACAAGGTCGTGCCCACGTTCAAGGGCAGCTACGACGAATCGATGACGTCGGCGATCGCGGCGTTTCGCTCCGGCAACGCACCGCACATCCTGCAGGTGTTCGAGGTCGGCACCGCAACCATGATGGCCAGCAAGGGCGCGATCGTGCCGGTGGCCCAAATCATGAAAGACGCCGGGCTGAAGTTCGACCCGTCGGTCTACGTGCCGGCAGTGGCCGGCTACTACACCGCGCCCAACGGCCAGATGCTGAGCTTTCCGTTCAACAGTTCGACGCCGGTGTTCCACTACAACAAGGATGCCTTCAAGGCGGCCGGGCTCGATCCGGAGAATCCGCCGAAGACCTGGCCCGAGGTGACGCTGGCCGCCGCCAAGCTAAAGACCAGCGGCCACAAGTGCCCGTTTGCCACGAGCTGGGTCAGCTGGACACAGCTCGAGAGCTTCTCCGCTTGGCACAACGTGGAGTTCTCGACCAAGCGCAATGGCTTTGGCGGGCTCGACACGAGGCTTTCGGTCAGCACGCCGCTGCACGTGCGCCACATCGAGAACCTGGCCAACATGGCCAAGCAGGGGCTGCTGATCTACAAGGGCCGCGGCAACGCAGCCGATGCCACGTTCGTGTCAGGCGAGTGCGCGATGGTCACCGCCACCTCGGCCCTCTACGGCAACATCAAACGCAATGCCAAGTTCGCTTCCGGCATCTCCACGCTGCCGTATTACCCCGACGTGCAGGGCGCGCCGCAAAACACCGTGATCGGCGGAGCCAGCCTGTGGGTGATGGCGGGCAAGAAGCCGGCCGAATACAAGGGCGTGGCGCAGTTCTTCGACTACCTGTCGAAGCCGGAGATTGCCGCCGCGAGCCACCAGCGCACCGGCTACCTGCCGGTCACCGTGCCCTCGTTCCAGATGACCGAAAAGGCCGGGTTCTACAAGCAGAACCCAGGCACTGACGTGTCGGTGACGCAGATGATCCGCAAGACCACCGACAAGTCGCGCGGTGTGCGCCTTGGCAACTTCGTGCAGATCCGCACCATCATCGACGAGGAGATGGAGAACATCTTCAGTGGCAAGAAGGGCGCCAAGGAAGGGCTCGACTCGATCGTGCAGCGCGGCAACGAGCAGCTCGAGCGGTTCGAAAAAGCGAACAAGTCCTGATCAATCTTGGCTGTCGAAAAACGCGTCCTCTTCAGAAGCTGGTGGCTGCCCTGGGCGCTGATCGCGCCGCAGATGGCGGTCATCACGATCTTCTTCTTCCTGCCGGCCGGGCAGGCGATCTACCAGAGCGTGCTGGCGCAGGACGCGTTTGGCACCTCGACGCAATTCGTCGGGGCTGAGAACTTCGAGCGCTTGTGGAACGACCCGACTTATCTC
>DATKJN010000758.1:0-2557 GCA_035543655.1 Burkholderiaceae bacterium
GGTGCTGAGCGGTGGCTCCAAGCTCGGCGAGCGCTTCTACGCACCCACCGTGCTGGCCGAGGCCACCGCCGACATGCTGTGCGCGCGCGAAGAAACGTTCGGCCCGGTGGCGCCGGTGTTCCGCTTCAAGACCGAGGACGACGTGATCGAACTGGCGAACGCCACCGAATTCGGCCTGGCGAGCTACTTCTACAGCCGCGACGTCGGCCGCATCTTCCGCGTGGCCGAGGCGTTGGAGTACGGCATGGTCGGCATCAACACCGGCCTGATCTCGGTGGCCGAGGTGCCGTTCGGCGGCGTGAAGCAGTCGGGTCTCGGCCGCGAAGGCTCGCACCACGGCATCGAAGAGTACGTCGAGATGAAATACCTCTGCCTGGGCGATCTGAACAAGTGAGGGCCGGCGGCGTGCGCCGCTAGAACTGCGTCGGCAGCTCGTCGTTGGCAGCTGCCGTGCCGCCACGCTGCACGCTCGCCGCCAGGCCGGTGCGACCGCGCGCGTTGTTCTGCGATGCCTGGCTGCCGGCCAGGCGCAACAGCGTGTCGGCGTCGCGCCCGTCGCCAGGGTAACGCGCCACGCCGGCGCCCACCGCCACCACCACGTCTTGCCCGGCCACATTGAGCGGGCGCTGCAGGCTTTCGCTCAACTTTCCGACCACGCGCTCGCCATCGGCCACGTCGTCGATCCACGCCAACAGCACGGCGAACCGATCGGTGCCGAGCGCGGCCACGACGTCGCTGGCACGCAATCCCGCGCGCAGGCGCACGGCGATCTTGCGGCGCAGGACGTTGGCCGCCTCAGCGCCCAGGGTGGCCGCAGCCATCGCCAGACCCTCGATGCGCAGCACCAGCAGCGCCATCGGCGCGGGCTCGCGCTCGCGCAGGGCCAGCAGATGCGTCATGTGTTCCATCAACTGCGTGTGATTGGGCAGGCCGGTACCGAGGTCGGTGGCATAGGCACGCCTGGCCGCGAGTTCCAGGCGCTTGCGCTCCACCGACTGGCGCAGCGCCAACGCGATGCGCTCCGGATGGGCTTCGCGCGTGGGCATCACCTCTTGCACGCCGAGTTGCAGCAGCCGGGTGAGGTCGCTCGCGGAAGGTTCGGGCATCAGGACGAGCAGCGCGGTGTCGAGCACGGCGTGAGACAGCCCGCCCCAGTGCAACAGCGCATGCAGCTGCTCGCCGTTGTGCACGTGCAGCAGCAGGGCGTCGAACCGGTTGGCCTCCAGTTGCGGCGGCACCTCCGACAGATCGGCACACCGTTGCACGATAAACGGGCCGAGGGCCGACGTGGACAGATCGGGCGGCGACGCGCCCTGGTACAGCAGCTGGATCGGTGGACTCATCGAGCCCCGATGGTGGGGCATCCACGCGCGCGTGGCGAGGCTCGGAAATACCGAGCCTCTCGGCCATCGAGCGTGTGGAGCGGGCGATGGGAATCGAACCCACGTCTTGAGCTTGGGAAGCTCAGGTCCTGCCATTGAACGACGCCCGCGGGTGGAACGCATTCTAGACGGGGGCTCGAAACGCCTGCATAGAATTCGCGCCATGCCGCTGCAGCCGCCCGCCCTTTGCCACACGACTTGGCGGCCAGCGGCCTGGTGGCTGGTGCTGCTGGTGTGCGTGTTGCAAGGCTGCGCCTTCCTGCCTGCCACGGTGGCGCGCAGCGCCACGTTTGCATTCACCGACACCGCAGACACTCCGCTGGCGCGCCTCGTGGTTGCATCGACGCCGGAGGCGCAACGCGGCCTGTCGGGATTTCGCATCCTGCCCACCGGCGACTATGCGCTCGACGCGCGCCTGGCGCTGGCGCGCCGCGCCGTGCGATCGATCGACGCGCAGTACTACCAGGTGCACAGCGATGCCGTTGGCCACCGCTTCCTGCGCGAGTTGCGCGACGCGGCGGGGCGCGGCGTGCGCGTGCGGTTGCTGGTCGACGACTTCTACACCACCGGCCATGACGCCATGCTCGCCGACCTCGCGGCCTTTCCCAACGTCGAGGTGCGGTTGTTCAATCCATTGCCCTCGCGTGCCGGCTCGACGGCGCAGCGTGTGCTGGCGTCGCTGCACGAGTTCGGCCGCATCAACCACCGCATGCACAACAAGCTGTTCGTCGCCGACAACGCGCTGGCGGTGAGCGGCGGGCGCAACATCGGCGACGAGTACTTCATGTCCAGCACGGCCGCCAATTTCATCGACCTCGACGTGCTGGCTGCGGGCCCGATCGTCGCGCGCCTGTCCGACGCCTTCGATGCCTACTGGAACAGTGAGCACAGCTACCCGATCGCCAGCATCGTCCCGGCAGACGACGATACCGCGAGCGCACGCGCCCGTTTTGACCAGCTGGTGGCGAAGCAGTCGGCCGGCGAATGGCCGGTCGCGCCGCGCGACATGTTCAATCGACCGAGCGTCGGGCGCCAGCTCGAGGCGGGTCGGGTCGAGCTGCATCTCGCGACGGCGCGCGTGCTGGTCGACTCGCCCGACAAGGTTCGATCGACCCGCGGCCAGGTCAGCGAGGGCACGGCCTTCTTCGATGCGATCAACCTGATGCGCAGTGCAC
>DATKJN010000759.1:0-2799 GCA_035543655.1 Burkholderiaceae bacterium
CGACGAAACTGGCCACGCGGCTGCGCTGGCGCTCGCTGATCAGTGGACCGATCTCCACGTCGGGCTCGTCCTGCAGGCCCATCTTGATGCCGCTGACTGCACTCGTCAGATCGGCCACCAGCTTGTCGTGCACCTTGGCGCCGGCGTACACGCGGCAGGCGGCGGTGCAGTCCTGGCCCGCGTTGTAGTAGCCGAAGACCTTCAGGCCTTCGACCACCGCGGCGACATCAGCGTCGTCGAACACGATCACCGGCGCCTTGCCGCCGAGCTCGAGGTGGGTGCGCTTGAGCGTGGCGCTGGCGGCCTGCAGGATCTTGCGGCCGGTGCCCACGTCGCCGGTGAGGCTCACCATCGCCACCTTCGGGTGCTCCACCAGCGGCTGGCCCACGCTGGCGCCGCGCCCGGTGATCACGTTCAACACGCCCTTCGGAAGGATCTCGGCCGCCACCTGCGCCAGCAGCAGCGCGGTGAGCGGCGTCTGCTCGCTCGGCTTGATCACCACCGTGTTGCCCGCTGCCAGCGCCGGCGCGGTCTTCCACGCCGCCATCATCAGCGGGTAGTTCCACGGCGCGATCGAGCCCACCACGCCGACCGGGTCGCGCCTCACCATGCTGGTGTGACCGGCGAGGTACTCGCCGGCGAGCGGCCCGGTCATGCAACGCGCCGCGCCGGCGAAGAAGCGGTAGCAGTCGGCGATCGCCGGGATCTCGTCGCCGAGCGCGCGCGCATACGGCTTGCCGCAGTTGAGCGACTCCAGCCGCGCGAACTCCTCGGCGCGCGACTCGATCGCATCGGCCAGCTTGAGCAGCATCCTGGCGCGCTCGGCCGCGGTGGTCTCGCTCCAGCTCTCGAACGCGCGCCGTGCGCCAGCGACCGCCTGGTTCACCTGGTCGACCGACGCTTCGGGCAACGACACCAGCAGCTCGCCGGTGGATGGATTCAGCACCTTCTCGGCCTCGCCCGCGCCGGCGACGAAGTCGCCGTCGATCAACATCTGGGTCGGCAGCTTCATGGTCATTTTCTCCTTCAACGATGGCCCGGCTCGTCGGAGCGGGTGAGGTAGTAGGCCGCCAGGATCGGCACGAAGGTGAGCGCGATGATCACCACCGCCACCACGTTGGTCACCGGCCGCTGGCGTGGGCGGATCAGCTCCTGAAGCATCCAGATCGGCAGCGTGGTCTGCTGGCCGGCGGTGAAGGTGGTGACGATCACCTCGTCGAAGCTCAACGCGAATGCGAGCAGCGCGCCGGCCAGCAGCGCCGAGCCGAGTTGGGGCAGCACCACGTGGCGCACGGTCTGGAAGCCATCGGCACCGAGATCCATCGACGCCTCGATCAGGTTGGGGTTGAGCCGGCGCAGCCGCGCCACCGCGTTGTTGTAGACCACCACCACGCAGAAGGTGGCATGGCCGATCACGATGGTCCAGAACGAGAACGGGATCTCCAGCGTGTGATACGCGCTGCGCAACGCGATGCCGGTGATGATGCCGGGCAACGCGATCGGCAGGATCAGCAGCAGCGTGACCGTGTCGCGGCCGAAGAACTTCGCACGCGCCAGCGCCGCCGCGGCCAGCGTGCCGAGCACGACGGCGACCGCCGTGCTGCACACCGCCACCTGCAGCGACAGCGTGATCGCGTGCCACACGTCGGGCCGGTCCCAGGCCACGCCGAACCACTGCGTGGTGAGCGCCGGCGGCGGAAAGACATAACTCTTGTCCTCGGCGCTGAACGCATACAGGATGATCAGCGCGAGTGGCACGTGCAGGAACGCCACCACGGCCCATGCTGCCGTCTTGAGCGGCCACGACGCGGACAGGCTAGAGCGCATCGAACGCTCCCTGTCGCTTGGCGAGCCACAGGTACACGCCGATCACCACGATCGGCACCAGCGAGAACGCGGCCGCGAACGGGATGTTGCCGGCCACGCCCTGCTGGCGGTACACGATCTGGCCGATGTACAGCGTGGAGTCGCCGATCACCTGCGGGATGATGTAGTCGCCCAGCGTCAGCGAGAAGGTGAAGATCGAGCCCGCCGCCACGCCCGGCATCGCCAACGGCAGGATCACGCGGCGAAACGTTGTGCGCGGCCCGGCGCCCAGGTCGCCCGAGGCCTCGATCAGCGAACCCGGAATGCGCTCGATCGACGCCATGATCGGCAGCACCATGAACGGCAGCCACATGTAGACGAACACGATGAACGTGCCGAGGCTCGAAAAGCTGAGGCTCGGCCCGCCGACGCCCGGCAGCGACAGCAGCGCGTCGAGCAGCCAGGTGAGATGCAACTGCTGCGCGGCCCACGAGATCGCGCCCTCGCGCGCCAGCAGCAGCTTCCAGGCGTACAGGCGCACCAGGTAGCTCGACCACAGCGGCAACATCACCGCGATGTACAGCAGCGCCTTCTGAGCGCCGCGCGCATGGCGCGCCATGTAGTACGCGAGCGGAAAGCCGAGCACGGTGCAGGCCAGCGTGACGCACACCGCCATCGTGACCGTGCGCCGCGCGGCGTCGACGTTGGCGCCTTCGGCGAGCGCGATGAAGTTCTTCAGCGTGAATTCGCGCACCACCTGGCCGGTGAAGTCGTCGAGACCGAAGAACGCATTGGCCAGCAGCGCGAACAACGAGCCGAGGTAGACCACGCCGAACCACAGCAGCGCCGGCCCGAGCAAAGCCAGCAACAGCAGGCCGCGCCGCGTGTACAGCAGATCCGATGCGCGCAGGCGCAGCGCGCGCGGCGGCGCGCCGTGCAACGCCAGCGCCGTCGTCATGCGGCACGGCCCTCGGTCAGCGGATGCACGGCCTG
>DATKJN010000760.1:0-2061 GCA_035543655.1 Burkholderiaceae bacterium
ACCGTCTCGTTGTCGTTGACGCGGATCACGATGCGGTTGGTGTCGACGTAGTCCACCACGCCGCCGCGCCGGGCCACCACCACGGTGCCGGAGTCGACCGCGGCCACGCGTTCGATGCCGGTGCCGACGAACGCCTTCTCGGGACGCAGTGTCGGCACGGCCTGGCGCTGCATGTTGGCGCCCATCAGCGCGCGGTTGGCGTCGTCGTGCTCCAGGAACGGCACCAAGGAGGCTGCCACCGACACGATCTGCGCCGGCGCCACGTCCATGTATTGCACACGTTCCGGCGAGGTCAGCACCGATTCGCCCTTCTCGCGCGCCGACACCAGCTCGTCGGTCAGGCTGCCGTCAGCACCCAGCGAAGCGTTGGCCTGTGCGATGACGTACTTGCCTTCTTCGATCGCCGACAGGTAATCGATCTGGTCGGTCACCTTGCCGTCCTGCACGCGGCGATACGGTGTCTCGAGGAAGCCGTACTCGTTGAGCTGTGCAAACAGCGCCAGCGAGTTGATGAGGCCGATGTTCGGGCCTTCCGGCGTCTCGATCGGGCACACGCGGCCGTAATGCGTGGGGTGCACGTCGCGCACTTCGAAGCCGGCGCGCTCGCGTGTCAGACCGCCCGGGCCCAGTGCAGAGACGCGACGCTTGTGCGTGATCTCCGACAGCGGATTGGTCTGGTCCATGAACTGGCTCAGCTGCGACGCGCCGAAGAACTCCTTCAGCGCCGCGGAGATCGGCTTGGAGTTGATCAGGTCGTGCGGCATCAGCGGCTCGGCCTCGGCCTGGCCGAGGCGCTCCTTCACCGCCTTTTCGATGCGCGCCAGGCCGGAACGGAACTGGTTCTCGGCCAGCTCGCCGACGCAGCGCACGCGGCGATTGCCCAGGTGGTCGATGTCGTCGACCTCGCCGCGGCCGTTGCGCAGCTCGACCAGGATCTTGACCACGTCGAGGATGTCCTCGTTGGTCAACGTCATCGGGCCTTCGGGCGCGTCGCGGCCGACGCGGGCATTGAACTTCATGCGCCCGACGCGCGACAGGTCGTAGGTGTCCTCGTTGTAGAAGAGGCGGCCGAACAGCGCCTGCACCGCATCTTCGGTCGGCGGCTCGCCGGGGCGCATCATGCGGTAGATGGCCACCCGCGCGGCGAGCTCGTCGGCGGTCTCATCGAGGCCCAGCGTCTGGCTGATGTAAGCGCCCTGATCCAGCTCGTTGGTGTAGAGGCACTGGATCTCTTTGATGTTGGCCACGCGCAGCTTCTTCAGCAGGCTTTCGGTCAGCTCGTCATTGGCCTTGGCCACGATCTCGCCCGT
Source organism: Burkholderiaceae bacterium (assembly GCA_035543655.1). Lineage (GTDB taxonomy): Bacteria > Pseudomonadota > Gammaproteobacteria > Burkholderiales > Burkholderiaceae_C > JAEUPI01. The sequence continues at coordinate 1,311 of DATKJN010000760.1, forward strand.
CTCGGGGTCGACCATGTTGCGCGCAATGATGCGGCCGACCAGGAAGTCTTCCGGCACGGTGATGTACTGCGTGCCGGTCTGCTCGAGCTGGCGCACGTGACGCGCGGTGATGCGCTTGTCCTTCTCGACGATCACGTTGCCTTGCTTGTCGGTGATGTCGAAGCGTGCGACTTCGCCGCGCAGGCGGTCGGCCACGAATTCCATCTGCGCACCGGTGTCCATCAGCCGGAAGCTGTCGGTCACGAAGAAGTGCGCCAGGATCGCTTCGGGTGTCAGGCCGATGGCCTTCAGCAGGATCGTCACCGGCATCTTGCGGCGGCGGTCGACGCGGAAGTAGAGGATGTCTTTCGGGTCGAACTCGAAGTCCAGCCACGAGCCGCGGTACGGAATGATGCGCGCGCTGAACAGCAGCTTGCCGCTCGAATGCGTCTTGCCCTTGTCGTGTTCGAAGAACACGCCCGGCGAGCGGTGCAGCTGCGACACGATCACGCGCTCGGTGCCGTTGACGATGAACGAGCCGTAGTCGGTCATCAGGGGCACCTCGCCCATGTAGACCTCTTGCTCCTTGATCTCCTTGACCACCTTGGCCGGATGCGACTCGCGGTCGTAGATGATCATCTGCAACTTGGCGCGCACGGCCGCCGCGTACGTGAGGCCGCGCTGCTGGCACTCGCGCACGTCGAACGGCGGCTTGGCCATGTTGTATTCGATGAACTTCATCTCGACCATGCTGTTGTGCGACACGATCGGG
>DATKJN010000761.1:0-6142 GCA_035543655.1 Burkholderiaceae bacterium
TGATCACGCAGGCGCTGGCGGCGCGCGGCATCAAGGTGACGCGATTGGCGCGCGGGGTGCCGGTGGGCAGCGAACTGGAGTACGTCGACCTGTCGACGATTGCGCACGCGCTCAGCGATCGCCGCTGAAGGGCCCCTCCGACGCGGATGCGGCCGGCGCCCGGCGCCTTTGCCCCCACAAGCGCCTTCGGCGAACGTCAGCGCTTGGCAGCCATGGCCGGCTTGTTGGCCGAGCCGCCGACTTTGCTGCGCGTGGCGGCGGTGCGGGTGGCCTTGGTCGGCACCATCACGACGATGTTTTGACCGGCGCGGAACTTGCCGTCGACACCGACCCGGTTCCAATGCGCGACGAGTTCTGCGCTCACGTTGTAGCGCTGGGCAATCGCCGCCACGCTGTCGCCGTGCCGTCCAGCGCGAAAACTCACCCGACGCAGCCCGCGCATGTCGGAGGCGAACGTGAGGTGACCGTTTTCGGCCAACTCCTCCGGCACATCGTGCAGGCGCTCTTCGGGACGGGGCACGACGAGCGCAGACCCGGCCTGTACCAACATCGACGGCGGGATGCGATTCACGTCGCGCAACTCGGCCTCGCTCATGCCCACCAGATCGGCCACCTCGGACGACTTGAGCGTCTTCGGCGCCACCCACACAGTCCAGGTGGCCAGCGCGCCCTCATGGCGCGGCAGGTTGCGCACGAACGCGTTGGCGTTTTCGTAGGGCAGCAGCACCTGCGGCGTGCCGGCGGCGAAGATCACCGGCCGGTTCATCTGCGGGTTGAGCTGCTGGAACTCCTCGAGCGGCATGCTGGCAAGGCGCGCCGCGAGTTCGACGTCGATGTCGCGCTCGATCGACACACTCAGGAAGTACGGGTGGTTCTCCAACGGTGGCAGCGTGAGGCCGAAGGCCTCGGGGCGCGCCACGATGTTCTTGATCGCCTGCAGCTTGGGCACGTAGTCGCGCGTTTCGTACGGCATGCCGCGCAGGCTTTCGTAGACCGTCGGTGCCTTGCGATCGCGCTTGCGCTGCAGCGCGCGCTTCACATTGCCTTCGCCCCAGTTGTAAGCGGCCAGCGCGAGGTGCCAGTCGCCGTCGAACATTCCATGCAGGCGCTCGAGGTAGTCGAGCGCTGCGCGCGTGGATGCGAGCACGTCGCGGCGGTCGTCGCGAAACGCGTTCTGTTTCAGCGAGAAGACTCGGCCGGTCGCGGGCATGAACTGCCACATGCCCGCTGCGCGAGCCACCGACATCGCTTGCGGGTTGAAAGCGCTTTCCACGAACGGCAGCAACGCCAGGTCCATCGGCATCTTGCGCTTCTGCAGTTCCTCGGCGATGTGGTACAGATAGCGGCCGCCGCGTTCGGTCATTCGCGCCACGTAGTCGGGCCGTTCGGCGTAGTACTGCTCCCACTTGCGCACGCGAGCGCCGCTCAGCGGCGGGATGGTGTAGTTGGAGCGCAGGCGCGACCACAAATCGATGCGCGTGCTCGGATCGTCGAAGTCGACCCGTGTTTCAGGACGCAACGGATCGGCTGCTTCGGGCGGTACCGACGGTGCCGTGTTGTCGGGCGCGGGCGCGACCAGGACCGGCGTCGATGCGGGCGGCGCCGGCATTGTGGCCCCCGCGGGCGGTGCAATCGCAACCGTCGGTGACGGTGCGGACGCCGCGACAGCAGGCGCCGGCGGCGCCTCGGGCTGCGGGGGCGCGACGGTGCACGCCGATGTCAGCAGCGCCAGGGCGAATAGCAGTAGCGGGATTGGATACTTCACGTGTGGAGCGGGCCGCGCCGAAGCGCAGCGGCCAGTGGCGGCGACCGGTCTCGGACCATTGTCCGGGCATCGGTGTTCCCCACGCGTTGCGTACTTCACGCGAATGGCAGCCGAGAACCGGTGCAGCGCACGAAGGGTGCACAGAGCGCTGGGCGCACTGCAGCGCGGTGATTGCAACCTGAGGTCACTAGAATGCCTGCCGAAGACCCGCAGCGCGGCCGACCCGAGGCCACCCACCACTGCACCCGCAGTTGCGACGACCGACCGGCGTCGCGGCGAACGCCCGCATACGCAGCACCTTCGGCATGACGACGCGAGACGCAGCGATTATAGAGTTCGCCTCCTGGCTGCAGAGCCCGCCGGGGCGCTACCTGCTGCAGTGGGAACAGGCGCACATGGACCAGGCCGTGGCCGATCTGTTCGGCTTTCATGCGCTGCAGCTCGGCCTGCCACAACTTGATGCGCTGCGCGCCAACCGCATGCCGCACCGTTGGGTAGCGCACGATTCGATGATCGTGCCGGAGCGCATCGAACTGCCGGCGCCGGCCGAGGACATCACCACGCAGTCGCCAAGCGTGCCGGTGGCCTTGCATTGCGACTTCGATGCCTTGCCGTTCCCAAGCCAAAGCGTCGATCTGCTGGTGCTGCCGCACGGTCTTGAACTGGCGCGCGATCCGCACGAAACGCTGCGCGAGGTCGAGAGGGTGCTGGTGCCCGAAGGCCGGGTGGTGATCGTCGGCTTCAACCCGGCGAGCCTTTGGGGCCTGCGCCAGCGCCTGGGCGCGGTGCGGCAGCGGCTGGGGCTGTCGCAACGGCCGCGCTACCTGCCGCGAGCAGGCGAGTTCATCGGCTACTGGCGTCTGCGCGATTGGCTGCGTCTGCTGAGCTTCGAAGTCGAGCACGGCCGCTTCGGATGCTGGCGCGCGCCGGTTCGCACGCAGCGTTGGCTCGAGCGCTGGGAATGGATCGAAGCCACCGGTGAACGTTGGTGGCCGGTGTTCGGCGCGGTGTACTTCCTGGTGGCGGTGAAGCGGGCCCGCGGCATGCGTCTGGTGGGCCTGGCAAGGCGCGAAAAACTCCAGCCGAAGGCGGCACCTGCCGTGGTGGCACACCACCGGCGCGAGCCGGCCGAAATCGACTGATTGCCCGTGTCGGACACGGCGCAATGGGGTAGGGCGCTTCAGCGCCAGGGGGGCACATGAGCGAACCGGTGGTCGTCTACACCGATGGGGCCTGCAAGGGCAATCCCGGCCCCGGCGGCTGGGGTGCGCTGCTGCGCTGGAAAGGTCACGAGAAAGAGCTTTTCGGCGGTGAACTCGACACCACCAACAACCGCATGGAACTCACCGCCGTGATCCAGGCGTTGTCGGCGCTGAAGTCGCGCCGCGAGGTTGCCGTCTACACCGACAGCGTGTACGTGAAAGACGGCATCACCAAGTGGATCCACGGCTGGAAACAGCGCGGCTGGCGCACCGCCGACAAGAAGCCGGTGAAGAACGTGGAACTGTGGCAGCGTTTGGAGGCTCTAGCAGCGCAGCACGACGTGCAGTGGCACTGGGTGCGCGGTCACGACGGCGACCCGGGCAACGAGCGGGCCGACGCGCTGGCCAACCGCGGCGTGGACAGCGTTCGTTGAATGCTGTGCACCCCATGGCAAGGGGGAGATCTTTGGCGTTAACGCAGGGGGCGTTGGCCATGGCCATGGACTACAGTTGCTGCTGGTTCGTACACCTGGATTCATGAAGATTCTTCACACGAGCGTCGTGGTGGTTGGGCTGATCGGCGCTGGCGTGCTGGCCTGGTGGTGGCAGAACCGGGCGCCCATGCAGGCCGCCACCGTGGCCACCGGCAACCCGGCCGGCAATCGTGCGAGCGGCCCGGGCGGCCAAAGCGCAGGGCCGAGCGGCCCGATTCCAGTCGAAGTCGGGCGCGTCGAAGCGATGCGCCTCGAAGACGACACCCAGGCCGTGGGCACGGTCCGTTCACGGCAGGGCGTGATGCTGCGCCCGGAGGTCAGCGGGCGCATCGCCAAGCTCACCTTCAGCGATGGGCAGCGCGTGCGCCGTTCGCAACTTCTGGTGCAGCTGGACGATTCGCTGCAGCGTGCCCAGCTGCAGCAGGCCGAGGCCCAGGCCAGCATTGCGCGCACCAATCTGCAGCGCAACCAGGACTTGCTGGCACAGAACTTCATCAGCAAGAGCGCGGTGGACCAAAGCGGGTCCAATCTCGAGGTGGCCGAAGCGCAGGTCGCGCTGGCCAAGGCGCAGTTGGCGCGCATGCAGATCGTGGCCCCATTCGACGGCGTGGTCGGCCTGCGCATGGTCAACGTGGGCGACTACGTGAAAGACGGCGCCGACCTGGTGAATATCGAAGACCTGTCGTCGGTGTGGGTCGATTTCCGCCTGCCCGAGCGCTTCATCGCGCGCCTCAAGCCGGGCCAGGGGGTGCAGGTGACGCTCGACGCGCTGCCAGGGCGCAAGTACACGGGCCGCATCGAGGCACTCGACTCGCAGCTCGATGCCAACGGCCGCTCGGTGCTGGTGCGCGCCAAGCTGGCCAACGCGGGCGGCGAGCTGCGTGCCGGCATGTACGCCCGCTCGCGGGTGGTGTTCGACGTGCGCGAGAACGCCCTCGTCGTGCCCGAGGAAGCCCTGGTCCCGTTGGGCGACAAGCAGTACATCTACAAGGTGGTCGACGAAGACGGCAAGAAGCTGGCCCGCCGTGTCGAAGCGCGCATCGGCCAGCGTGTGCCGGGCAAGGTCGAAGTGCTCGAGGGCATGAAGGTGGGCGACGTGGTGATCATCGCCGGCCAGTCCCGCCTCGGCGCCGGGGCATCCGTGCCGGTGCGCGTGGTCGATCTCACACGTCCGGCCGGTGACCGCAACGGTGCGCCGAAGCCCGGCTCGGCCGCATCATCGGGCATTGCACGCACCAACGCCTCGGTCCTGTGACCGTGGCCGGAGGCTGATTCATGCGATTGTCGGAAATCTCCATCCGCCGCCCGGTGTTCGCGTCGGTGCTGTCGTTGATGGTGATGCTGGTGGGCGCCGTGTCGTATGGCAAGCTCGCCGTGCGCGAGTACCCGCGCATCGACGAGCCGGTGGTCACCGTCAACACCCGGCTGATCGGCGCATCGTCCGAGGTGATCGAGTCCCAGGTCACCAAGCCGCTGGAGGATTCGATCGCCGGCATCGATGGCATCGACATCCTGACCTCGATCTCGCGCTCCGAGCAGAGCCAGATCACGGCCCGTTTCAAGCTCGAGAAGAACCCGGACGATGCAGCCGCCGACGTGCGCGACCGCGTGTCGCGCATCCGCCAGCGCCTGCCGGATGCAATCGACGAGCCGGTGATCGCCAAGGTCGAAGCCGATGCATTTCCCGTGATCTGGCTCGCATTCAGCAGCGACGTGCTGAATCCGCTGGAGATCACCGACATCGTCACGCGCATCGTCAAGCCGCGTCTGCAGACCGTGCCGGGCGTGGCCGACGTGCAGATCAACGGCGACCGCAAGTACTCGATGCGCATCTGGGTCGACCCCGACCAGCTGGCCGCGTACCGCCTGACCACGCAAGACGTCGAAGACGCGCTGCGGCGCCAGAACCTCGAGGTGCCAGCCGGGCGCATCGAGAGCCAGCAGCGCGAGTTCAACGTGACCGCGCGCACCGATCTGAACACCGTGACGCAGTTCAATGAGGTGGCGCTCAAGTCGTCCAACGGCTTCACCGTGCGGCTCAAGGACGTGGCTCGTGTCGAGCAGGCCGCGTTGAGCGAGCGCTCCAGCGTGCGGCTGAACGGCAAGCCCTCGGTGTCGGTGGGCATCATCCGCAACGCCACTGCCAATCCGCTCGACATCTCGGCCGGCGTGCGCGACGTGATGCCGCGCGTGCAGCAGGATCTGCCTGCGGGCCTGACCGTCAGCGTGGCCAACGACAACTCCTTGTTCATCGACCGCTCGGTGAAATCGGTCTACCGCACCGTCACCGAAGCGGTGGTGCTGGTGGCGCTGGTGGTGTTCGTGTTCCTGCGCACGCTGCGCGCATCGATCATCCCCCTGGTCACGATCCCCGTCAGCCTGATCGGCTCGTTCGCGCTGATGGCGCTGGCCGGCTTCACCATCAACACGCTGACGCTGCTGTCCTTGGTGCTGGCCATCGGTCTGGTGGTCGACGACGCCATCGTGGTGCTGGAGAACATCTTCCGCCACATCGAGGAGGGTTTGGCGCCCTTCCAGGCGGCGCTGAAGGGCGTGCGCGAGATCTCGTTCGCCGTGGTGGCGATGACGCTCACGCTGGCCGCGGTGTTCGCACCGCTGGCCTTCACCCCGGGCCGCACCGGACGCCTGTTCGTGGAGTTCGCGCTGACGTTGGCCGGCGC
>DATKJN010000762.1:0-3321 GCA_035543655.1 Burkholderiaceae bacterium
GCAGGAAGTTCGCGCTGTCGCGCGCCGCGCCGTCGAGACGCGCCTGCGTCACCGACACATCGCGCGGCACCGGTGAGCCGGTGACGCCGCCGGCACCTTGCACCTCTTGTCCCCAGCTGGTCGTGGAGCCGAGCGCCAGCATGGCGCAGCCCAGCCAGACGCACGCCCGCAGGCGCGCACCGTTGATTCGCATGGCAGTCTCCTCTGTTGTTCGGTCGATCACCGTTCTGGACGTCAGGGCGCCGGCGCTGGGATCGAGCGGCGCCGGCGGCACCGCAACGTGGAGGGCTCGGCGAAACAGTCGCCCGCGGGGAGCGGGTCGGCTGACGGTCGGGTCGCGCGTCACTGCGGGGCCGAGGATACCGGGATTGGCGTCAAAGTGGAACCTGCGAGACACTGGCGCGATGTTGAAGCCGGCGAAGCGACCCGATCGCGGCACGTGGCGTCGGCGCGCACGCTGCGGGCTGGTCATCGCGGTGCAATTGGCCGCTGTCTCGGCATGGCCGCAGGCGGCGACCAATCCGAGCCTCAACGCGCAGCTTCTGGTGGCGGCGCGCAACGGCGACGTGCCGGCGGTGGAGCGCGCGCTGACCAGTGGTGCGGCTGTGAACTCGCGCAACCGCCTGGGCAAGACCGGCCTCGTGATGGCGTGCGAGAAAGGCAATGCGCCGCTGGCAAGCGCGCTGCAGAACGCCGGTGCCGACGTCAACCTGGCGTCGCTGGAGGGCGTGACGCCGTTGATCGCTTGCAGCTACGGCGGCCACGCGGCGATCGTGCGCGAGCTGCTGCGCGCCGGCGCACGCACCGAGCCGATGGATCGCATGCACAAGACCGCGCTGGTGTATGCGGCCGCGCAAGGTCACGCGCCGGTGGTGGAGTTGTTGCTCGATGCGGGGATGGCGGTCGACGCCACCGACGAACACCTGCTCACGCCCTTGATGTGGGCCGCCGGTCAGGGCCAGGCGCAGGTGGTGAGCCTGTTGTTGCGGCGCGGTGCGCGCGCCGAGTTGCGCGATGACCGCGGATTGAACGCGCTCGACATCGCGCGCCAGCAGTCGCACACCGAGGTGGCACAGCTGTTGGCGCGCTGAAGGCCTTTCGGCGCGTCAGCTCGTGCGCGCCAGGCCGAGGCGTTCGACCACGCGCCGTTCCGCCTGGAAGGTGTCGCGCATCACTTGGGCGTACTCATCGGGTCCGAGATAGGCCAGTTCCTGATCGTACTTGGCCAACTCTGCGATGTGCGTCGGGTCGTGCATCGCGGTCTTGAAAGCCTGGTGCAGCACTTGCACGACCGCGTCGGGCAGGCCGCGCGGGCCGGCCAGGCCGTAGGGCGATGTGGCGACGATGCCGTGGCCGAGCTCCTTCAGCGTCGGCACCTGCGGCCAGCGTTTGGTGCGCTGCTCGCCGAACGTGACCAACAGGCGCAGGCGACCGCTGTCGACGAACGGTGCGAAGCCGTTGGAATTGACGCCCGCCATCACCTGGCCCGACGACACCGCCACCATCTGTTCGGCCGTGCCCTTGTACGGCACATGCACGTAGGCGGAATGGCGCCGGCCCATCAGCTCGTCCATCACCAGGTGCGGCGTGGTGCCGACGCCGTTGGTGGCCACGGTGAGCTCGCCCGGATTTTTCTGCGCGAACAGCAGCAGGTCGTCGAGAGAACGGAACGCGCTCGTCGAGGGCACCACGACGCCGAAGGTCACGCCGCTGATCTGGATGATCGCGGTGGTGTCGCGGATCGGATCCCAATTCACGCGCTGCACCCACGGCGCACGGAACACCGGCTGCGGCATCTGCGCGATGGTGTAGCCATCGGGCGCGGCCTGCTGAAGCACCGGCATCGCCAGCGTGCCGCCGGCGCCTGCACGGTTCTCGATGATGATCTTCTGGCCCAGCGTGCGCGCGGCGAGTTCGGCCAGCAGGCGCAGCGTGAGGTCGGTGGCGCCACCGGCCGGCCACGGCACCCACAACGTGATGGCACGGCTCGGATAACCGGATTGCGCTTGCGCCATTGCAGCACCGAACGCCGGGCCGAATGCCAGCGCCGACAGGGCACCGACGAATCGCCGCCGCGCGTTGACCGGTTGCTTGACCACCGTACTCATCCTGGACCACCTCGTTTGGTCAACGCACCGAAGCCACGCTGCGGGTCATATCCCCAGCTCGCCAACGCGAAACACAGCACCAGCGTGCCCAGCACGACGTAGGGCGCCACGCCGGGATCCTTGCCATAGAGAGCAAACCGCATCCACTCCACCGCATGCGTGAAAGGATTGAACTGCGCCACACGGTACACCCATTCGGCGCCGGACTCTTCCAGCTTCCACAGCGGGTACAGCGCGGTCGACATGAAGTACATCGGAAAGATGACGAAGTTCATCGTGCCGGCAAAGTTCTCCAGCTGCTTGATGTGCACCGACAGCAGCAGGCCCAGCGATCCCAGCATCAACGCGGCACTCACCGCCGACAGCAGCACCATCGGCGTCTGCGGCCCGAACACCGGCAGCGTGGTGCCGAGCAGCGCGGCGACGATCACGAACGCCACCGCCTGCGCCAGCGACAACACCGCGGTGGCCGTGAGCTTGCTGAGCAGGATCCACGCGCGCGGCAGTGGCGCGGTGAGCAGCAGGCGCATCAATCCCATCTCGCGGTCGTACACCATCGCCAGGCTCGACTGCATGCCATTGAACAGCAGCACCATGCCGACCAGCCCGGGCGCGATGTAGAGGTCGTAGGGGATGTAGGTGTCGTAGGGCTCGACGATCGCGACGCCGAACACGTTGCGAAAGCCCGCCGCGAAGACTGCCAGCCACAGCAGCGGCCGCACGAGCGCCGACACCAGGCGGCCGTATTGGCGGCTGAACTTCGCCAGCTCGCGCCACACGATGGCACGCATCGCCTGCAGTGCATGCGTCATGCCGCCGCGGCGCTGGATGTCGCCGTTCATGGTTTCGGCTTGCACAGCTTCTCCGGCGCATCGGCGCCCAGCGTGTCGAGGTTGTTCTTCGGGTGCAGCACACCTTCGCTCGGTGCCAGCGCGATCACCCCCTGGCCGTCGGTCAGCAGCAACGGCTGGCGCAACTGTCCGTCCCACGCGCGAAACGACATCGACACGCCCTTGGAGCCGTCGAGCTCGAGCGCAGCCAGCGCCTTCGCGAATGCGGCGGCCGACCCCGTCGCGCTCGTCTTGCCCTTTTGCGTCTCCTGGGTCGCCACCGCGGCCGCGGCCAGCGCCTTGCCGGCCATCCACGCCGCCCAGTCTTGCGCGCCCATCGGCCGCCCCACGCCCTTGGCGAAGCGGCGCGACACCTGCGGCGC